>JBIJAI010000039.1:0-6239 GCA_044345815.1 Rhodoluna sp.
CCAATTTGTTCTCTTCACTTCATTTGGCAAGCCAAATAAAGCCAAGAGGTTCTTGGCATCGACATTGTGCACGCTGTTGAGTTCTCAAGGATCGGATGCTTCCGGGAATCGATTTTTGATTTCGATCTCCGGAGCTGCTTTTCCAATTTGCCGACTCCAAAAGATGCTAAAAACCTTGATTTCTAGCTAGGTTTAGAGGTGGCGGTTTGTGCACTTGAGCCGAAATTCTAGACAGAATTTCAAGCTTTGGACAACTTCACAAGATTACGCTGTTGTGGCCTTGTATGTCAAATCAAATAAGGGATTTAAGCCCCTTTTTCCAAAGAAATTTTTAGGAAAGATACAAAGCAGCTAGGGTCTTTTTACCCCTTCGAAGCACCGCACAATTGCCGGCCAAAACCTGATCAAAAACAGCCCCCTCGTCGGCAACCTTCTCGTTGTTCAGGTAAACCCCACCCTCCTTGATGGCTCTGCGAGCCGCGGAAACACTGGCTTCTAGGCCTGTATCGACCAAGAGCTGGGCAATTGGAGCTCCCTTGGGGGCCTTGGCGCTAGGAAGCTCTGAAAGTGCCGAGCGAAGGTCCGCCTCGGATAATTCGGTGAGCTCAGCCTGGCCGAAGAGGGCCTTGGATGCCTGAACGGCTCCCGCGGCTGCCTCCGGTGAGTGCACCAAACTGGTGACCTCCAGGGCCAAGGCTCGCTGGGCTTCCCTGAGGTGAGGAGCCGATGCCACCTGCTTTTCTAACTCTTCAATTTCAGCCTTCGAAAGAAAAGTGAAAACCTTCAGGCGATCAACTACGTCGGCATCTTCAACATTTAGCCAGAACTGATAAAAAGCGTAAGGACTTGTTAGTTCTGAATCTAACCAAACAGCGTTGCCTTCACTCTTTCCAAACTTTTTTCCGTCGGAGTTAGTAATCAAAGGCGTTGCCATCAAGTGAACAGACTTTCCTTCGACTTTATGAATCAGATCAGAACCGGAAGTTAGGTTTCCCCACTGGTCCGATCCTCCAAGCTGGAGTGTGCAGTTGTTTCTTCTGAAAAGTTCCAGGAAGTCATAGCCCTGAAGAATCTGATAGCTGAACTCTGTGTAGCTAATGCCGTGCTCTGAATTTAGCCTCGCACTGACAGCCTCCTTGGAGAGCATCTTGCCAACTCTAAAGTGCTTTCCAATTTCTCTAAGAAAGTCAATGGCGCTAAGTGGCGCTGTCCAGTCCAAGTTGTTTACCAAAGTTGCTGGGTTGCTACCTGAAAAATCTAAGAATCTGGAGGCTTGCTTGGAAAGTTTCTCAACCCACTCGGCAACGGTTTCCTTGGTGTTCAAAGTGCGTTCTGCAGTTGGACGTGGGTCGCCAACTAATCCGGTTGATCCACCAATCAACACAATCGGGTTGTGACCTGCGAGCTGCAATCTTCTCATCACAAGAAGTTGCACTAGATTACCCAGGTGAAGAGATGGTGCGGTTGGATCAAAGCCGATGTAGTAGGTGAGCTTTCCAGAGTTCAGCTGCTTTGATAATTCAGCCTCATCAGTTGATAGTGCGACTAGCCCACGCCACTGCAGCTCTTCCCACAAACCCTTAAAGGATTTGTCGTTGGACTGATTTGAAAGTGACATTACTTCTTCACCCAGTTTTTCTGAAGTTCAGTGATTTGTTCCAAAACTCTCGGAAGTGCTGTTCCACCTACACCAGAGCGAGACTTAATCGAACCTGATACCGACAATACATCCCTAACCTCAGGCGTAAGAGCCTTAGAGATTTTCGCCATCTCACTATCTGGCACTTCGTGCAAACCAAGAGAGTTCTTCTCGCAGTATGCAACCAGCCAGCCAGTAATCTCATGCGCCTCACGGAATGGAACCTGCTGCTTCACTAACCACTCTGCAACATCAGTTGCCAATGCGAAGCCAGCCGGTGCAAGTCTTTCGAGGCGGTCAAGATCAAACTTCATCGTGGCAACCATTCCGGAGAATGCTGGAAGCAAAAGCTTTAGGGTGTCGATCGAATCAAACACTGGCTCCTTGTCTTCTTGAAGATCGCGGTTATAAGCAAGTGGAAGAGCTTTCAAAGTTGCAAGCAGGCCAGTTAGATTTCCAATTAGACGGCCTGATTTTCCTCGGGCAAGTTCTGCAACATCTGGATTCTTTTTCTGGGGCATGATCGAAGAGCCGGTTGAGTAAGCATCGTCAAGCTTGATGTAACCAAACTCGGCTGTTGCCCAGATGATAATCTCCTCAGCAAACCTAGATAAGTTGATTCCGATCAGGCTCATGATGAAAGTGAACTCGGCAACTACATCTCTTGAAGATGTTGCATCAATTGAGTTCTGAGTCGTTCCGGCAAAGCCAAGTTCGTTAGCTACCAAATTCGGGTCAAGACCGAGGCTGGAACCAGCAAGTGCTCCTGCTCCATAAGGCGAAACATTGGCTCTAACTCGCCAGTCGCGGAGCCTTTCGATATCCCTAACCAGCGGCCACGCGTGGGCTAGTAAATGGTGCGAAAGCAAAACCGGCTGAGCGTGCTGCATGTGCGTTCTACCTGGAATGGCTGATCCCAAATGCTCTTGCGCGCGATCTGTGATCACACCAATCAGCTCTTTGACCAAGGTTTCAATTGCAAGAGCTTCGTCCATCAAGTAGGCGCGAATCAGAGTTGCAATTTGATCGTTTCTAGATCTTCCGGCTCGAAGCTTGCCGCCCAATTCCGCGCCAGCAATCTCAATTAGCCCTCGTTCGAGAGCTGAATGAACGTCTTCATCCTGTTCTTTTGGGATGAAGCTTCCGGCTTGAACTCTCTCGAGTAGTTGGCCCAATACTTTGTTTAGGCGCTCTGCCTCATCGTTGTTTAGATATCCGGCAGAAAACAGAGCCTTGGCGTGGGCTTTTGATCCGGCGATGTCGTATTCGGCCAGTCGCCAATCAAAGTGCGTTGATTTACTTAGCGACGCTACCGAATCGGCCGCGCTCGATGTAAACCTGCCGCCCCAAAGCGAGCCGAGTTTATCCTCATTTGCCATGTGATCTTCTCGCCGAAATCTTGCTTGGAAGAGCCCAAAGCTCAATAAAGCCCTTGGCTAGTGAAGAATCAAAGGTGTCTCCGGTGTCATAGGTTGCAAGATCAAAGTCATACAGGCTCTGCTCTGAGCGGCGGCCCGTGACAACAGCCCTACCACCGCGAAGCTTCAGACGGATCTCACCCGAAACATACTTTTGGGTGTGATCAATAAACACATCTAGCGAGCGCTTCAAATCAGAGAACCAGAGACCTTCGTAGACCATGGTGGCCCACTTGTCCTCAATGCCCTTTTTGAATCTGTTGACATCGCGCTCAAGGGTCAGGTTTTCAAGTTCTTCATGAGCCTGAATCAGCGCAATTCCGGCTGGCGCTTCGTAAATCTCACGAGATTTGATTCCAACTAGACGGTCTTCGACGATGTCGATACGGCCAATGCCGTGAGCACCAGCTAGCTCGTTCATCTTCTTGACCATCTCTATGGCGCTGTAAGAGACGCCATCGATGGCTACTGGAATACCCTGGTCAAACTTGATGATGACCTCGGTTGCATCACGAAGCACATCTGGGTCTTGGGTGTAGGTGTAAAGATCTTCAATTGGCGCGTTCCACGGGTCTTCCAGGAAACCGGTCTCGACTGCCCTACCCCATACGTTTTGATCTACTGAGTATGGGCTCTTTTTTGACTGCGCGATTGGAAGATTATGCTCGGCTGCGTATTCAATTGCCTTGTCGCGGGTTAGTGCTAGATCTCGAATCGGAGCGATTGAGGTAAGTTCTGGTGAGATTGCGGCCACCGAAGCTTCGAAGCGAACCTGGTCATTGCCCTTACCGGTGCAACCGTGCGCGACTGTGTCGGCGCCTAGCTCCTTGGCTGTTTTCGCCAAGTACTTTGCAATTAGTGGTCTCGATAACGCAGAAACTAGCGGATAGCGCTTTTGGTATAAAGCGTTGGCCTTGAGTGCAGGCATGATGTAGTCATCGGCAAACTCCGACTGAGCATCAATAACTACTGATTCAACAGCCCCGCAGTCTAGAGCGCGCTGTCTGATGACATCCATGTCTTCGCCACCTTGGCCAACATCTATGGCCATGGCTACTACTTCTTTACCGGTGGCATCCTTTAGCCATCCGATACCAACAGAAGTGTCAAGACCACCTGAATATGCCAGGACTACCCGCTGGGCCATGTGTCTCCTACTAATTCATAAAAATCTAGCCCGCAAAGCTTCGGGAATAGTTCAATCTTAGGCTTTTGAGCGCTCGGCCAGCCAAACCATGAGAGCCTTCTGGGCGTGCAGACGGTTCTCGGCCTGATCCCAAACCACTGACTGGGCGCCTTCTAAGACTTCCGCTGAAATCTCATAGCCGCGGTATGCGGGTAAGCAGTGTAAAACGATGGCTTCAGGCTTGGCGATCCTCATGAGTTCGCTATCGAGGGTAAAGCCAGCAAACTCCCCCAACTTTTGCTCCTTTTCCGCCTCCTGGCCCATTGAAACCCAAGTATCGGTTGCAACTACATCGCTATCGATAAGCGCATGCTTGGGGTCTGTGTAGACATCGATTGATCCTCCGGTTTGCAAAGCGATTTCCTCGGCTCGACGATAAACCTTTGGATTCGGCTGGTAATTTGCTGGGCCTGCAACACGAACCTTCATCCCAGCAGTAACACCAGCCAGCATGTAAGAGTGACACATGTTGTTCGAGGCATCTCCGATATAGGAAAGCACCTTGCCCTTTGGGTTACCGATCTTTTCTCTAATGGTCATCAAATCCGCTAGCAGCTGGCAAGGGTGAAACTCATCACTCAGGCTGTTTATAACCGGCACTTTTGAATTGGCCGCCATTTCTTCTAAACCACTTTGCGCAAAAGTGCGCCAGATGATCATCGCAACCTGTCGCTCTAATACCTTGGCGGTATCAGCAACTGACTCCTTAACTCCAAGCTGACTGGTGCCAGAATCCATAATCAGCGGCGCTCCACCAAGGTCAGATACACCAACCGATAAGGAAACCCTTGTTCTTGTGGAACTCTTATCGAAAATCAGAGCGACAGTTTTAGGTCCGGCAAATGGCCTTTCCGAATAAGGTTCGCTTTTTAGCTTGGCTGCAAGATCGAGAATCTCAGATTGCTCTTCAGGGGAAATATCATCATCACGCAAAAAATGACGTGTCATGCTTAATCTCCCTTGTCTTCGGAAAAAGTGTTTTAGGAACGAATCTCCGCGTTGAATTTCTTCTTGGCCATCGCCACACCTGAATCTCTAGCTTCTGATGCTTCTGCCTGAGTCAAAGTACGATCCATCGCTCTGAATCGAAGAGCAAAAGTCAAAGACTTCTTTCCTTCTGGGACATTGGAGCCACGGTAGTCATCGGTCAAAGTCACTGTCTCCAACAGGACACCCGCTCCTTCACGAACCGCAGCCAATACATCTGAGGCTGGAGTGCCGGAATCTACAACCAAAGATAGATCTTGAGTTGCCGCAGGCAAGGTGCCAATAGGTTTTGCCTTGATTGATTCTGGAGCAAGGGCAAAGAGTTTGTCCATGTCTATCTCGAATACCCCCACGGTGCGAGGAAGGTCATGGAATTTACTTACTGATGGGTTCAGCTCTCCAACAATTCCAACCGGCACTCCCCCAACAAGTAATTCGGCTGAGCGACCAGAATGAAGACCCTTAGGTGATGCCTGTCTAATTTCAAACTCCACACCAACGGACGACCCAACAACTCGTGCGGCTTCAAGTGCGTCTTCAACTGCCGCTTGAACCGATTTTGAGCCTGGCTGCTGACCAAGGCGGGATCCGAGAAAAAGGCCAGCAAGATGTTTAGGCTGCGTTGGAATTCCAGATTCTAAGTTTGCAAGCTGATCAGCGCGGGGTCTCGAAGAGGTTTCTGGAAACTCCGGTGCTTTGGCTTTTGATGCAATAAACACCGAGCCGTGTTCAACAATGGCTAGATCAGTGAGCCCACGGGACAGGTTTCTGCGAGCGGTTTCAATAAGACCTGGAAGCAAAGAAATGCGCAGTTGCCCGGCGTCTTCTTGGATTGGGTTCGCAAGCAAAACCGCCTGCTTTGCTTCGGCAAAGATTCCGTTAGACGCCGCAGAAACAAACGGATAGCTAAGCACCTCGGTACAACCGCTTGCAGCAAGTGAGTTCAGCGCGGTGCTTCTAAACTGTTGAGCTCTGGTCAATCCTCGGCCCGGAGGAGCTACGGGCAGCA
>JBIJAI010000006.1:0-44223 GCA_044345815.1 Rhodoluna sp.
CTTTCTTAGCCGCGGAGCGAGGCGAACTCGATGGCATCATCGAGCCGGCACTAACCAGGGTTTCTGTTATCAAGGCTCTTCGAGCACTTCGCACCAAGCGCGCAAGTGTGCCTCCTAAAAAGCACGGAAACATTCCGCTCTAATGACTAGACCAGACGATTCCGAGTTTGCCGACTCCATCGAGGTGGTTTCAGGAGATCCAACCCCCGAGGAGCTTGCTGTTGTTGTGGCGGTGCTACTGGAGGCAAGCAAACAGCAGTCCACTAGCAAGCTTTCCCAGCGTTCAACCTGGGCAAAAAACGACAGCGTCTTAAGAACTGGCATAGTTGTAGGCGAAGGTCAATGGGGGTCCAAGTACAAGCAAGGCTTGTAACCCCAAAGAATCAATAGGGAGAAATGCAATGCCACGCAATACACAAATCGACCAGATTGCTAACCGCTGGGTCGAAACCATCACAAGACTCAGTCCAAGCTTTGCAACCGGAGTCGGGTCATCAATTGGTGCCGACAAGCTCGACGACGTCTCCCCCGAAGCGCACGCAAACTACGCCGAGGAAGCGAAGAAGGTTCTCGCAGAGCTAAATGCTGCAACAGTCAGCGACGAAACCGATCGAGTAACCCTGGATGCAATGACCTCTGATTTGTCACTGACTCTCGAAATGCACGAAGCGCGTCTATACAGGCGCGATATCAATGTGATTGCTTCCCCAGCACAAGGTATCCGCGACGTCTTTGACCTATCCCCAACGGCAACCGCGAATGACTGGGAGAACTTGGTTTCCCGAATGAATGCTGTCGGTGCTGCTCTAGCGGGGTACCAAAGGTCACTACAAGAAGGTATCGAGGCAAAGGACACCCCTGCCAAGCGCCAGGTTGTTGCCAACATCGATCAGGCACTTGAAATTGCCGCCAAGGATGGATTTTTTGTGAAATTCGCTGAGTCCGCAAAAGCCGATTCAGGTGATCTACCTGAATCGCTGAAGACCGAGCTTGCTAAGGCTGCTCAGAATGCAACCGAAGCCTACGGTGAATTTGCAAAGTTTCTAAAGGAACAACTACTTCCAAATGCCAGCGAAGTAGACGCCATTGGTCGCGAACGCTACGAACTTTTCAGTAGAGGATTCCTTGGAGCCAAGATTGACCTTGATGCCACATACCAGTGGGGTATCGAGGAACTTGCCCGAGTAGTTGCTGAGCAAACTGAGATTGCTAACCAAATCAAACCCGGTGCAACCATCGAAGAAGCAGTGAAGTTCTTAGATGAAGATCCATCTAGAAAACTGCACGGCACTGACGCTCTTCAAAAATGGATGCAAAACAAATCCGATGAGGCAATTGCGTCCTTGAGCGGCACTCACTTCGAAATAGCCGAGAAGATGAAGACTCTCGAGTGCATGATTGCACCAACCCAATCCGGCGGTATCTACTACACACCTCCAACTGATGATTTCTCAAGACCGGGCCGGATGTGGTGGTCGGTGCCACCAGGTGTGACCGAGTTCAATACCTGGCGTGAACTAACAACCGTTTACCACGAAGGTGTGCCTGGACACCATCTTCAAGTTGCTCAAGCCGTTTTCAACAAAGACGATCTGAATGACTGGCGCCGAAACGTTAGCTGGAGCTCAGGTCACGGCGAAGGTTGGGCGCTTTACGCCGAACGGCTGATGCTTGATCTTGGATACCTGGATGATCCAGGCGATCGCTTGGGAATGTTGGATGGTCAGAGAATGAGAGCAGCCCGAGTTGTTTTGGATCTTGGTGTTCACCTGTCAAAGCCGAAGCTAACCGGTGACGGGGTATGGGATTACGACTACGCGTTGGATTTCATGCTTAAAAACGTGAACATGCCAAAAGAGTTTGTCACCTTTGAAGTAAACCGCTACTTCGGTTGGCCAGGCCAAGCTCCAAGCTACAAAGTCGGACAGCGCATTTGGGAACAGATCCGCGACGAAGTCAAAGCCAGAGAAGGTGCCAGCTTCGACATAAAGGCTTTCCACAAAAAGGCCCTGAACCTTGGCGGACTCGGCTTGGATACGCTCCGAAACGCACTCTCAAGGTAATGTTCGGTCCCCCGAACTGGGGACGGCCGATTTTCCCGTCAGCGGGTTCTGTCACAAGCGAATTGGCTACTTTTGAATAGAGCCAGTCGATTTAGCTCTCTAGGGGAATGCGCAGATTGGTTCGTGGGGGATAGACCCGGGTCTTTGTTTGAGGCCCGGGCCTTCGACTTTAAAGCCTCAAAAAAACATCAGGTTTGGCAGTGCCTTTATGGCTGGCAACAAAAGTTGCCCTAACTCCTGCTTCCCGCGGTGAACGAATTGTGACTCTTCCCGAATTGATTTTGTCCAACTCGTTGGCAAGCTGATCGCGCAAAGAATCCTTATCTTGTTCGCTGAGTGCAACAAGTCCCCCTTCATCCAGCACAACTACTTCAACCCCGCGCGACCGAGCTGACCTAACGGAAGTCTTGAGTTTTGGATTTATCAGCATGCGGCCGCGAATCTCATCGCGCAGCTCAGCTTCTAGAATTGTGGATTCACGTTGATCATTACTGGAAAAGTTTCCGCTAGCAATCTTTTCGAGCATTGGAAGTGCGCCCTCCAAAGTTGCTGCGATTCTTTCTGAGCGCTCCTTGCGAATTGCTGAATCCGCCGCTGAGGCTGCTTGAGTTGCCTTCGCTTTTTCGAGAAACTCAATTCTTTTTCGCTCAGAGCTCTCTAACCCAACTGAAATCGCGTGAGCTGCACCAACTAACCCGATTGCACCGCCAAGGCCAGATACAAAAAGAGCTTCTAGTCCACCCCAAGACAAAAGCACCAGCGTTAAGACAGAAAGACCGTTCCAAGCCCACACCCTTTGCTGTCTGACCGCCGCGATAGCCAAAAGTGTTGCCACCGCAGTCACATACCAAGTTGCTGGTGTGCCAAGTGCGGATGGCTCAAGATTCAGATTCACGAGCAAAGGGATGATCAAAGATGTTGCAGTGACCGCTATAGCTAGAGTCACTGGCATTTTCAGTTCTCGATAGTAAAAAACTGCTATTAGCCCAACAAAGAGATAGATAAGCAAAGCCACCGCTGACGGTAACGTATAGCCAGCTCTATAAAGCTCCATGGTTCCAATTACGGCGGGACTAAGAACAAACAGTGTCGTGACAAGACGAAGGAACCAAACCGGAAGCCTAGTCATTCTGACTCCACTCAATGATCACGTCAGTTCCCGAACCGGGGCTCGAGTTTATGAAAACTCGGCCACCGACATTTGCTACCCGAGCAACTATTGAGGAAGAAATTCCAATTCTGTCCTTGGGAACTTGCGATGGGCGGAATCCTTTGCCGTTATCGCTCACGACAATCTTCAAACCAGATTCCTGTCCCTTGAGTCGAACTACTTGCTCCGTCGCGTTAGCAGCGTGCTTGAGTGAATTGTCGACCGCCTGCAAGGTGGCTTCTGTCAAAGCTTCGGCAATTTGTGACGAGATTGGTAGATCACTAAGGCGTGAAAGGGAAACGTGAAATTCTGGAGAAGTTTGCTTTATTCGAAGTTCGAGGGCGTGAAAGAAACTCGCGAGTGTGAGCTGGGTGGACTTTGATTCTTCAGATCGTGCAGTCTTTAGCCGTGCTATTGCATCCACTGCAGACTTAGCTGCCAAGGAACGTTGCTGATCGGAATCGGCACTAGCTGCTACCAGAAGTGTTGTAAGAACACTGTCGTGGACCAATGCATCGAGTCTTGATCTTTCAATACCCGCGGCATCCACTCGAGCACTCTCAACTGCCGAGGCGATTGCCTGCTGATTTGCAGCGTCAGTTTTGCCAGCCTCCCACCGCAGAGCAAGCACCATGGCAATTAGTACAGCGCTGAATACAAACAAGTGGAGGGCTTCTTGCACTCCGAGTAATAACTGCCCAGACCCGCCGTAGCTAGAGACTTTCAAGATCGGCCAGCTAATGGTTATAAACAGCAAGTAGATGACACCAATTCCAAACCTAAAGGTAGTTCCGGCAGCAATTGCACAAATTCCAAGAGGCCACCAAATCCAAGGCTGAAAAGCATCCGGAGTTGCTTGCGCAGGGTCAAAGTGCAATGGCCAGGTGGTAATTAAAGCCAAGGCAACAATGGCAACTGATCTGAGCCAAAAATCTATCTTGGACGGTACAAACCAAGTTGAGATTAGGACACCAGCAACTGCAGTCAAAAGCGCGCCTGTTGAAGCAAAGAAGACAACTGCATTCAAAAATGCAAGCTGACCAAAACCATTGACAATCGCCTCGGCAGTAATGGCGCTCAAGGCAATCGAGTAAATCCGTCCAAGCATTAGATTCACTCGAGAAATCGAGTAGCTCTTTTGTGGAGCTGGCCTAGAAAAAGGCACCTACAAGGTCCCCTCGTCGATGAGCCCATCTTCGATAGCCCTCATCAGTAGTTCAGTCTTATTCACCGCAGGCCTTCCCACGTTCGCGAACTTGCTTCGGACACGATCAATGTGTTCCTTTGCCGTGTGGACGGTGATTTTTAACTCGTATGCCACCTGCTTTAAGGCAAGACCCGAAGCGTAAAGCGAGAGCACTTCTTGCTCCCGTGGTGAAAGCTTGGCTTTTTTGAAATCGGAGTCAGCATCGATAACTGCTGTGGTCTGTAAGTTGTTAACGTAGATTCCAGCTGAGACCATACGGATTGCATCAATTAGCTCAGTCATACTGTGGGATTTTGGAACCAGAGCTGCAGCGCCTGCTTTGAGGGCAGCGCGAACCAGGTTGGATTTATCGGCAATGCTAAAAAGTAGAACTGGGATGTCACGACTGATGAATTTCTCGACATTTTCCTCAACGCTCGAGCCATCTGAAAGGGATAAATCCAACACAGCAACATTCGGCTTAGTTCCATCGATTGCCGCTAGCGCAGCATCCACGGTGGCTTCAGACGCCAGAAGTTCTAGATTGTTATCGGCACAAACACTTGCCAGCGCGATTCGAATTGCCTCATGGTCATCCACAATCACGACTTTGAGCTCGCCTTGTTCAGCGAGCTGCGAGATGTCCATGGTCTTTTTCATTACAAGACCAAACTAGCAATGCTTTCAAAGTGGTGGGTGTGAGGAAATAGGTCATAGGCCTTCAGCTGCTCAAGGCGATAGCCGCCTGAAAGCAAAACCTTCAAATCCCTAGCCAATGACACCGGGTCACAGGCGACATAGATGATCTTGGCCGGTCGCAAAAACAGTAGTTGGTCAATTACGGCTTTGCCCGCTCCAGCGCGTGGTGGATCCAAAACAACGGTTGCTCCTTCAAGAACGAGACCTTGCTTGATTTGTGCCTTTAGAAACCCCTCCACTGGAGCCGATACAGCCTTGTGCTTGGCAAGGTCAACTAAGTTTGCTCCAGCATCCGAAGTTGCAACTTTTGAAGATTCAACTGTTGTGATATTCAGTGACTTACCAAACTTGGTTGCGAGCGCGCCTGAAAACAAACCCACTCCCCCATAGAGATCTAAGTTGTTGGCTGCAGGATCTAACCCCTCAGCCATCTGGATTACTTCTTGGGCCAGCAGCTCTGCTGCGCCACGGTGCACCTGCCAGAATCCTCCGCTGGAAATTCGGAACGATCTGCCTAGAGCGCGCTCAACAAGTTTTTTGTCCCCCTTGACCTTCTTGTCGATAAACCACTGAACTCCGCCAGTTGATGCGGTAGAAATCTCGATGCGCTTGACATCTTGCCAATTCTTTAGGTGAATACCTAGATCGTTTATCTCCTGCACTGCAAGGGGTAAAGACTTAACTGGCACAACTTCGTGGGTTCTTTCCTTGTAAGGGCCAGCTACTCCTTCTTCTGAAACATGAAGTTGAATTCGTGTGCGGTAGCCAAGGCCGTTAGTAATCTCATCGCCTGGCACCGGCTCTACTGGAACCTCACGCTCGATGCCACCCATGCGCGAAAGGGACTCGGTTAAAACTTCTGATTTGAGCTTGCGCTGATACTCAAGTTTCAGGTGTCCAAACTCCGCACCTCCAGCGCCTAAGCGATCTGCCTCTTTCCAGATGTGAGGAACTCGGGAACCGGAAGGATCTAACACCTCAACTGTTTCAGCTCGACAAAAAGATCCGCCCTTGTCTTCGAACACTCTGGCTCGAACCTTTTCACCCGGGGCGGTATGCGAGACAAAAACTACCCTCGACTGGTGTCTGGCTACGAATATTCCACCGTGGGCCACCTTCTCGATGTCCAGTTCAATTTCGGTGCCTTGCCAGTTTTCAGTTTTGCTCATCTGACAAGTGTTTCACAGCTACAAAGTAGTCTTGTCAGGTGACCCGATTAGTCCTATCTTCCAGCTCGCCTGCCAGGCTGGCCCTGCTTCGATCGGCTGGCATAGAGCCTGAAATTGTCCTTCCCGATGCTGACGAGCCAGCACTGGCTGCCCAAGCCAAGATTGAAAATCCAAACCTGAGTGCAGAGCAGCTAGTTGGGCTATTGGCCAAAGCTAAAGCCGAATCAGTTCTGCAGGATCTCTCCACCCAGGGAGCTCTAATTCTGGGCGGCGACTCAGCTCTTGAGTTTCAGGGAGAAATTCTCGGTAAGCCTCACGAGCCAGAGGTGGCCATCGCGCGCTGGGGCAAGCTAAGCGGAAACTCCGGCGTCTTACACAGCGGACACTATTTGATTGACAACCGTGATCCAGCTAATCCAGTCGGCTCATTGGCGGTTAGTTCCACCAAAGTGTTTTTCTCAAAACTTTCAGAACAAGAGATTCTTGACTATGTGGCTACCGGGGAACCGCTAAAGGTTGCTGGGGCTTTCACAATAGATGGCTTAGGCGGGGCCTTTATTGATCGAATTGAGGGAGATTCTCACACCGTAGTTGGGCTTTCTCTCAAGGTCCTTCGTGAGCTGGCAGCAGGCTTTGGGGTTCATTACCCAAGCTTTTGGCGCTAATCACAACGATATCCGAGTCTTTTTGTAGCTAAGCGCCAATAGCGCACTGCTTTATGCCAATAGGCTTTTGTCTTATGGCAAAACCAATCCGCAAAATCCTCATCGCTAATCGCGGCGAGATAGCTGTCCGAATCGCTCGGGCTGCCAAAGATAGCGGACGAGTGTCAGTTGCGGTTTATGCCGATCAAGATCGAGACAGCCTGCACGTCAAGGTGGCCGACGAGGCCTATGCCTTAAACGGAATCACCTCAGCAGAGACTTACCTAGTTATTGAAAAACTTCTCTCAATCGCCAAGCGCAGTAACTGTGATGCGGTTCACCCAGGTTATGGATTTCTAGCCGAAAACGCAGACTTCGCTCGGGCGGTTATCAAGGCGGGCCTAACTTGGATTGGGCCATCTCCTGAAGCCATCGAGAAACTCGGAGACAAAGTCTCCGCTCGTCATGTCGCCGAAAAGGTTGGCGCTCCCCTGGCACCTGGAACCTTGGATCCGGTTTCCAATGCCAAAGAGGTTCTAGATTTCGTAGCCCAACATGGGCTGCCGGTTGCAATCAAGGCCGCCTACGGCGGAGGTGGCCGAGGCATCAAGGTTGCCTACCAAGAGTCCGAAGTCGAAGAGCTTTTTGAATCAGCAACCCGCGAAGCCATCGCAGCTTTTGGTCGTGGTGAATGCTTCGTTGAAAAGTACCTTGAGAAACCTAGACACGTTGAGACTCAGTGTCTGGCAGATTCCCAGGGAAATGTAGTTGTGGTTTCAACCCGCGACTGCTCGCTACAGCGCAGACACCAGAAACTTGTTGAAGAAGCTCCTGCTCCATTTTTGACAGCGGAGCAAAACAAAAAACTATACGAGGCATCAAAGGCCATCTTGAAAGAAGTTGGTTATCTAGGAGCGGGAACTTGTGAGTTCCTGGTTGCTCAAGATGGAACTATTTCGTTCCTTGAGGTCAACACTCGTCTGCAGGTTGAGCATCCAGTGTCTGAAGAAGTCACCGGTCTTGATTTAGTTCGTGAGCAGTTCAGAATTGCCGAAGGTGGCATTTTGGATTACGGCGACCCTGAAGTTGCTGGCCACAGCTTTGAGTTCCGTATCAACGGTGAAGACCCAGGCCGAAACTTCATGCCGGCTCCAGGTGCCGTTCACGTATTCAAGGCACCTAGTGGGCCTGGGGTCCGAGTCGACAGCGGTGTCGAATCAGGCGATGTGATTTCAGGGAATTTTGACTCGATGATTGCAAAGTTGATTGTGACCGGCAAAGACAGAACTCAAGCACTAGAGAGATCACGCCGAGCACTGGCTGAGCTTGAGGTACTGGGTCTTCCAACCGTTATTCCATTCCACCGAAAGATTGTTGACGACCCGGCATTTATTGGTGCAGATGGAAAATTTGGGGTTTACACCCGCTGGATTGAAACCGAATGGGTAAACGATTTAGAGCCTTGGGGCGGTCAGGCCGACCAGCTGGATCTTTCTCCTGCAAACAGAAACTCAGTTGTGGTGGAAGTTCAGGGCAAGCGAATAGAAGTTAGCATCCCGGCAAGATTGCTACACACCGGATCCGGCTCACCAACTGCCGGACGCGCCCCGAAACGCAAAGTTTCTGCTCATCACGCATCTGCTGGCGCATCGGAATCAGTAATCAAGGCTCCTATGCAATCAACAGTTGTAAAGCTTGCCGTTGCAATCGGCGACAAAATTGTTGAAGGTGACCAAGTACTAGTGCTTGAGGCAATGAAGATGGAGCAATCAATTACCTCTCCGCGAGATGGAATCATCAAAGACATCAAGGTTTCTGTTGGCGACGCCGTTCCTTCAGGAACAGCGCTAATTGAGTTTGAAGACTAGTCCAGATTTGGATCGTGCAGCGCTCTAGCTGCATCGGCAATAGTTCCAGTGATTGACGGGTAAACCGTATAGGTTGCTGCCAGCTCATCCACAGTCAAACGATTTTCAACCGCCATCGCGATTGGATAAATCAACTCCGAAGCAGCTGGTCCAACTACGACTCCACCGATCACGGTTCTGGAGCCGGTGCTAGCAAACAGCTTGATAAATCCATCCTGGATACCCTGCATCTTGGCACGAGGGTTGGTGGTCAAAATGATCTTTTGAATTTCGCCTTTGACCAAACCTTCGTGGATTTCATTTTCCGACCAGCCAACTGATGCGATTTCAGGGGATGTGAAAACGTTGGATGCAATATTGCGCTTTTGGGTTGGTACGGCAACATCTCCCATGGTGTGGAACACGGCCGTTCTTCCCTGCATGGATGCAACCGATGCCAAGGGATAGAAGTCGGTGCAGTCTCCCACGGCATAAACGTTTGCTCTGGATGTTCTAGCGACTCGGTTGGCAACTATGTGCCCAGAAGCAGCAACAGCTACTCCGGCTTCTTCAAGACCGAGATTCTCAGTGTTTGGAATTGAACCTACTGCCATCAGGGCGTGGCTTCCTTCAATAACTGTTCCGTCCTGAAGATAAACCTTCACCCCTTGGGAAGTTGCTTCAACTTTGTCAGCACGGGTTTTTTTCAAAATGTTCATTCCCCTGCGACGTAAAACATCCTCAAGCAAAACTGCTGCGTCTAAATCTTCTCCTGGAAGAACAAAGTCGCGGCTAGAAACCAGAGTAACCTTTGCGCCGAGGCTTAGATAAGCCGATGCAAACTCTGCTCCAGTGACGCCCGATCCAACAACAATCATGTGTTCAGGAAGCTGCTTCAAGTTGTAAAGCTGGGTCCATGTGAGAATTCTTTCGCCGTCCGGCTGCGCACTTGGCAAAGTTCTTGGTCTTGCGCCAACCGCTAGCACGATTGTTTTTGCCTCTAGTCGCTCTGGGGTTTTACCTTCTGCTTCAACTATCACTGCGTGATTACCATCGAGCTTTCCGGTTCCATTGATGATCCGCACTCCAGCTGCCGTTAGGGTTTCCGACATCTGCTGGGACTGAGATTTTGCCAGATCAAGAAGTCTCTTGTTTACCGAACCAAGATCAACAGAAACCTCTGCATTTTTTCCACCAACCTGAATCCCTAATGCCGAGGCGCTTCGGATTTCTTCTGCAGCAGTTGCGGTTGCAATCAAAGTCTTGGAAGGGACAACATCCGTTAGCACTGCTGCGCCTCCAACGCCTTGGCGTTCAATGAGGGTGACTTGAGCTCCGAGCTGGCGACCAGCCAGGGCGGCCTCGTAGCCACCCGGGCCACCGCCAATAATGACAATGTGATGGGTTGAGTTTTTGGGGTTCACACTCTAATTGTCTCCTATTTGGCCATAGGTGCGTGGAGCTAGACTCGAATCCATGAGTAATCCACTAGAAATTATGGCCAATAGCCCCTTCGAGATAGCCAAGCAGGCAGCGGAACAAATCCGTCAATCTACCGGCGTTGAAAAGCACGACATCGCACTAACTCTTGGTTCTGGTTGGGCCAAAGCTGCTGATCTCATCGGTGAAACCATTGCTAGCGTTCCCGCCAAGGACATTATTGGATTTTCGGCCCCGGTTGTTGAAGGACACGTAGCCTCGATTCGTTCAATCAAGCTCCCAAGTGGCAAGCATGCTCTAGTACTTGGTGCGAGAACTCATTACTACGAAGGCCACGGTGTTCGTCGCGTGGTTCACGGAGTTCGAACCGCAGCTGCAACCGGTGCCAGCGTGATGATTTTGACAAACGGCTGCGGCGGAATCAAGGAAACCTGGAAGCCGGGTACACCGGTACTAATCAGCGACCACATCAACCTCACAGCTGACAGCCCGCTTGAAGGTGCAAAATTTGTGGACCTGACTGATCTTTACTCCAAGCGACTACGCGAGCTTGCAAGAACGGTAGATGAATCTCTTGATGAGGGAATCTACGCACAGTTCCGCGGACCACACTATGAAACCCCAGCTGAGGTTCAGATGGTAAAGCACATGGGGGGCCACTTAGTAGGTATGTCAACTGCACTTGAAGCAATCGCGGCACGTGAAGCTGGTATGGAGATCTTGGGCTTTTCCCTGATGACCAACCTGGCTGCTGGAGTTCAGAAGACTCCGCTATCCCATGCTGAAGTTCTTGAAGCCGGACGCGAAGCAGAGCCAAAAATCAGTGCTCTGTTGGCGTCGATTATTGCCAAGATATGAGCTCTTTAGATCTTCTAATTGCCAAAGCCAAAAGCTGGCAAGCGCAAGACCCAGATCCAGAAACCCGCGCTGAACTTGACGAGCTAATTGCTTCCCAAGACGAACAAGCCCTAGCCGATCGGTTCGGTCAGCGTCTGGGCTTTGGTACCGCCGGTCTTCGAGGAGAACTCGGGGCTGGGCCCAACCGGATGAACCGAGTGCTAGTTGCTCAAGCAACCGTTGGAATTGCCCGATACCTCAAGGCAAACTTCGATGACCCAAGTTGTGTAATTGGCTTTGACGCCAGGAAAAACTCAGACGTATTTGCTAAAGACACGGCTGAGATCTTCACTGCGCTTGGGGTGCGCGCCTATTTGTATGACGCACTGGTAGCAACCCCAATGGTTGCCTTTGCAATCCGCGAGTTGGGCTGTTCTGCTGGAGTAATGGTCACCGCATCACATAATCCCCCAGCCGATAACGGCTACAAGGTTTTTGATAACACTGGCTCACAGATTATTGCCCCGATGGATGCACTAATTGCAGCTGAGATTGGAAAGTTTGCTGACAACGAATCAGTAAGTGATCTGGTCAGATCAAGCGAGTACTTAAGTGTTCCTCCAAGTATCTCGGTGGACTACCTTCAGGGCGTTAGCGGTTTGTTGAATCGCCACTCAGATCGAAAGAGCCTGAAGATTGTGTACTCGGCTTTGCATGGTGTCGGTGCTCAGTTCATCGAGAAGATTTTTGAAATCTCGGGCATGGACCCGCTGATTCCGGTTGCTTCACAACATAAACCCGATGGCTCCTTTCCAACGGTGAAGTTTCCAAACCCTGAAGAGCCAGGGGCCATGGATGAATCTATGGAAACCGCCAAGGCCAACGACGCTGATCTGGTTCTCGCAAATGACCCAGATGCCGATCGACTTTGTGTTGCATACCGTGATTCAGCCGGCAACTACAATCAGCTCTCCGGCGATGACCTAGGTTTGCTGCTTGCCGAAGAACTTGCTGGTCGAGCTTCAAGAGCGGGAATTTCCGGCGCATTAGCGTGCTCAATTGTTTCCAGCTCCGCTATAGGAAAAGTAGCCGCTCACTACGGTCTTGATTTCGCCCAAACTCTCACCGGATTCAAGTGGGTGGGACGAGTGCCCAATTTGATCTTTGGATACGAAGAAGCTCTTGGCTACTGTGTTGACTCCAAGTCAGTAAAAGACAAAGACGGTCTTTCAGCTGCTCTAGTTGTTGCAGACATAGCAACGACGTTGGCAGCTCAGGGTTACACCATCGGAGATCAGCTGGAAAAACTCCGTCAGCGAGATGGCTACTTTGCTACCGATCAAATTTCAATTAGAGTCAAAGACCTTTCCATTATTGGAAACCTAATGAAGAAACTTCGCACTGCACCAATGCATGAACTGGCTGGACAAGCTGTTGTCTTTACCGATTTCGCAGATGGCTGGGGCACATTCCCTGGTACCGATGCGATTCAGCTGGATCTGGCGGATGGAAGAAGGGTGATTGTTCGGCCCTCCGGAACTGAACCAAAGCTCAAGTGCTATTTGCTAGCTGCTGCCGATACCAGCGAGAAATCTCAGAGTCTGTTGGTTGAACTAAGAAGCGCCATGCAGAAGGTGCTGGACTAAGCCTTCGGGTTTTTTATAAAAGCCTTCACGCTCTCAGGAACACTCAATGCTTCTGATTCTGGATCACTTGGAATTGCCTCGTCGGCTACCACTCGAATCGGGATTACACCGGACCAAACCCCAGTTCCCGATCCCTCGCCGTCTTCAGGCATGCCGTTGCGAACTTTCACCGAGGCTTCCTCAAGGGATAGAGAAAGCAGAGTTGTTGCCGCCAATTCCTTGGCCGTTGAGGTTCTTACTTCACTCACGCGACCAGGAATCAAGCCGTCGCTTACCTTTTCAAGCAATGCATTTTTTTCAGGGCCAGTAATCTCTTCAGCTTTGCCAAGAATTACAACTGAGCGATAGTTCATGCTCGAATCATATGTAGTTCGTGCCACGACCATGCCATCGAGCTTTGTGACTGTCACGCAAGTTGGAATTCCCTTGGCAAGTTCCCTCATGAACCTGGCACCGGAAGATCCATGAATCAGGATGCGATCGCCATCTCTAACAAAGCCATACGGCAACACAAACGGTTGCCCATTTTCTACGTAACCGACGTGGCAAAGGATTGTGGAATCAAGAATTTCATACATCTGATCGCGATCCTCGACGGAGCGCTTTTTCAGGCGATTTATTGCCGTTCTGTCAGTTTGGCCTGGGTTAGGTAAAGACATGGCTTGAGCCTATAGCTTTTTAAAGCAGCGCCTTTGAGAGCTTGGTGTTTAGCTCTTCAAGGTCAAAGAAATGGTCAATAGAAATAATCTCGGCGTTTAGCCCCTTTAGGGATTCAACTAGTTCAGGGGTGGTTAAGACAATCTGCGCATCAAAGGCAGCCCCCCTTGCAGTTGCCATGTCCGCTGCCTCAACGGTTGCCTCAACGCCAATCATTTTGAGAACCTTTTCAGCGTTGATTTTTAGGAGCACTGATGTGCCAATGCCCATTCCACAAACCGCAATTATTTTCACTTGTCTATTGTCCCAGCAAGTTACCCAAGAAGTGAACGGATTTGTTCAGAATCGGAACAAGTTAGCAAAGAGTTCACGCTGTCTTGATCTGAAAGAAACTTTGCAAGGTCAGACATCAATTCGATATGGGATTCGTGATCTGTTGCCGCAAGCCCAAAAACCAGCTGTACTGGGTCGTTTTGCGAATGCTGAAACTCAATGGCACTTTCCAGCACCAGCAAGCTCAAGCCTGTTTCGAGAACATCAGCACTTGGCTTTCCGTGGGCCAAAGCAATTCCAGGTGCAATGACTATATAGGGACCGAATTGCTCAACAGCCTCAAGCATTGAATCAACATATGACTTCCTTGCTTTTCCACTTGCAACCAGTAACTCACCGGCCAATTCGATGGCCTCGCTGCGATTATCTACCGAGCCCTTGATGAGGATTGCGCCTTCACCAAATGCATCAGCCAGAAGACCCATTAGGCGTTAGCGAATCCGTCGCTAATCATGTCGATTAGCTCTTCGCGATCATCCAGCGCCTGGAAGCTAGCTTCTGCGGCGTTTAGCTGGAACTGCTCCAAGTCAGCAAGGCTGTAGCCAAAGTTAGACATCAACAACTCAAGCTCGCGAGTTAGCGAAGTTCTAGACATTAGGCGGTTATCGGTGTTTACAGTGACCTTGAAACCCAGACCGTAAAGAATGTCGAACGGGTGGTCAGAGAACTGATCGCCCAACATGGAAATTGCACCGGTCTGCAAGTTCGATGACGGGGAAAGCTCAAGTGCAATCTGACGATCGTGTACCCACTCTGCAACTTCACCTAGAACAACAAGATCAGTGTCCCCCTCGGTGCGAGAGAACATCACATCTTCAATGATGCGAACGCCGTGTCCGATTCTAAGTGCACGTCCGGAAATAATTGCATCCCTGATGCTCTCAACTCCATCGCCTTCACCGGCGTGTACTGTCACTGGGAAAAAGTGTTCCGCCAAGTAATCAAAGGCTGCCTTGTGCCTAACAGGCATAAATCCTTTTTCCGCACCAGCAATGTCAAATCCAACAACACCGTTCTCACGATGGCGAACAGCAAGTTCAGCAATCTCCATACCGCGGTCAGCGTGACGCATTGCTGTAACGAGCTGTCCGGTACGGATGAATCCACCTTTAGCCTCAACATCAGCCATTCCCTGCTCTAATCCGTCCTGGACTGCTTCGACTGTTTCATCCAATGAAAGTCCTGAGCGAAGATGCTGCTCCGGAGCCCAACGGATTTCACCATAGATAACTCCATCGTCGTGAAGATCTAAAACGAATTCTTTTGCAACTCGAGCAAGGCCCTCTTTGGTCTGCATAACGGCAGTGGTGTGATCAAAAGTCTCTAGGTATCTCTCAAGAGATCCTGAATCAGCTGCACTAAAAAACCAGTCACCAAGCTCTTTGGCATCAGTTGCTGGCAGCTTGTGCCCGACGGCGTCAGCTAGCTCAATAATGGTTTGTGGTCTTAGGCCGCCATCAAGATGATCATGCAAAGAAATCTTCGGCAACGCTTTAACTTTTGAGTCCATTTGTAATTTGTTCCTTTTGAGAAATTAGCTAATTCGGTCGAGAATCAGCTTTCTAGCAACCACTGCTTGAGCCTCAATGCTATAAGCATTCTCGATTGTCTCAGCTGCGCGCTGGAATCGAGCCGGTTCATCGGTGTGTAGCGTATACAGAGGATCTCCAGCCTTTACAGTGTCGCCTAGCTGAGCGTGAAGAGTTACCCCTGCACCAAACTGAATTGGGTCTTCTTTTCTGGCCCTTCCAGCTCCTAACCTCCAAGAAGCAAGTCCTACGGAAAGCGCATCGAGTTTGGTGATCACTCCATCAGAAGTTGCCTTAACGGTTTGTGACTCTTTTGCAACGGGAAGTTTTGCATCCGGGTCTCCACTTTGAGCACTGATCATCGCGCGCCATTTATCCATTGCGCGACCATCCTTTAGTGCAGCTGCAACATCTGCATCAGGCTTTCCGGCAAGATTTAGCATCTCAGTAGCCAATGCGATTGTGATTTCAACAACATCGGCTGGTCCGCCACCTGAAAGAACCTCAATCGATTCCTCAACCTCCAGAGCATTTCCAATTTTGAGTCCAAGCGGTGTCGACATATCAGTTAGAAGGGCAGAGGTTTTCACTCCAGCGTCCTTACCGAGCTGAACTAGAACCTCTGCTAGCTCGCGAGCCTTGGAAAGTTCCTTCATGAAAGCCCCTGAACCGACCTTTACATCCAGAACTAAAGACCCGGTTCCTTCAGCGATTTTCTTGCTCATGATTGAACTTGCAATCAGTGGGATTGCCTCCACGGTGCCGGTCACGTCACGAAGGGCGTAGAGCTTCTTATCTGCCGGCGCGAGGCCTGATCCTGCAGCGCAGATAACTGCACCCACTTGCTCAAGCTGCTTTTTCATCTCATCATTGGACAAATTCGCGCGCCAACCTGGAATGGATTCGAGCTTGTCTAGAGTTCCACCGGTGTGTCCAAGACCGCGACCAGATAGCTGAGGAACTGCCACTCCGAACACGGCAACTAGCGGAGCAAGGGGCAGTGTGATTTTGTCACCGACACCACCGGTTGAATGCTTATCTGCGGTTGGAACGCCAAGGGATTCAAAGTTCAGTGTCTCACCTGATGCAATCATTGCCAAGGTGAGATCTTTGATTTCACGTCGATTCATTCCGTTGAGCAAAATTGCCATGGCCATGGCCGACATTTGTTCGTCGGCTACCTTGCCAGCTGTGTAATTCTCAATTAGCCAGTCGATGGCTTCTTTTGAAAGCTCTTGCTGGCTGCGCTTGGCGATGATCAGGTCAACCGCGTCGAAACTACTCACGAACGCTCGTTCAGCTCTCGAGGCCCAAAGGCATCTGGCAGCACTTCTTCGATTGTTTTGATTCCTGAAACGGTTTCAAGCAGCATGCCCGGAGCCGAGTGTTCGAACAATAACTGACGGCAACGGCCACAGGGCATAAGAATGTTCTCGTGCTTGTCGACGCAGTAAAAGGCAACTAACTTGCCAGGGCCGGTGCGAAACAAATCAGATACCAGTGAGCACTCCGCACACAAAGTGACTCCATAGGATGCATTCTCAATGTTGCAACCCGAAACAATTCGTCCATCATCTGTCAGCGCGGCGGCTCCAACAGGAAACTTCGAGTAAGGCACGTAGGCCTTCTTCATGGCAGTAATCGCCTCTTGCTTTAGCAAGTTCCAGTCGATGCTCATCATTAGCCCTTCACGTAAGGAATACCGTCGGCAGCCGGTGGTCTAGACCTTCCTACAAATCCCACAACCGCAATCAAGGTAACAAGGTAAGGGACCATGGTGATGAAGCTGGTCGGAATGCCTGGGCTGACCTGGTTAGCCCAGATACGAAGAATGATAGAGAAGCCAAAGAGCAAGGCAGCTGACGCGGCGTAAATCGGATGCCAGCGTCCAAGGATAACTACAGCCAGTGCAATGAATCCAAGTCCGCCAGACATTTCTCGCCCGAATGATCCGGCATTTCCAATTGTTAGTGTTGCCCCACCTAAACCGGCAAGTAAACCACCGAGCGTGACCCACCAAAATCTTGTTCGTCCTACATTTATTCCTACGGTATCTGCAGCCAGAGGGTGTTCCCCAACCGCACGAGCCCTAAGCCCCAACTTGGTCTTGAACAAAACAAACCAAAGGACAAAAACCACAATGACTGCGATGTACACCGTGATTCGATTTTCAAAAAGCACTGGGCCAAGAATTGGGATCTGACTTAGGAATGGAATTGAGATAATCGGCAAGGTACCAGGTGTGTTGGTGGCAGCCGCATCCTCGGTTAGCCACTGCTGATACAAGAAGTTAGTCACGCCGATTGCAAGAACGTTTAGAACCACTCCCACGATGATTTGCTGAGCTAAGAATCGAACAGAAAAAACTGCTAGGACTGCGGAAAAAGCTGCGGCGGTAACCATAGCTGCAATAAGTCCAACGATTTGGTTTCCAGTCAAGGTACTGACTACGGCTGCCATAAAGGCACCGGTAAGTAGTTGACCCTCTATAGCAATGTTTACTACTCCCACGCGCTCACTCATTACTCCGGCCATCGCTCCAAGCATGATTGGAACTGCCAGAACTAAGGCTGCGCCAAGGATGAACGCAAGTGGAACGACGTTATCTGCGGCCAGCCAACCCAGAAGGGCAACCAAGCTGATGCCACCAAAAACCATGGAGAACCAGATTGGAACCTTGATGTTTTGGCGTACCAGATACAAGGCATAGCCGGCCATTGCAAGCAGTAAAACTCCTGCAACAATGCCCAAGAGATTCGAAGGGACGTCAATGTTTGGGAGCTGAATTACATCTCTGCGTGTGGAAATTTGGAAACCAACAGTTGCAGGTTTGCCTATGATGCCAAAAAAGAACAAGATTATTGCCGCTAGCGCGCCCATAACAGTGGGGGTCTTTAGGGACTCGTTCAATTCTTTAGAAGAAGTGCTCATTTCTTGCCTCCTCTACTAAAGAGCTTTACCTTGATTGATTCGAGCATGCTGGTGTTTTGAGGCGGGGGTAATCTAAAAATCGCTCTGATCAACGGAGGTGCGGCGATGAAAAGAACAATTGCCCCTTGGACGATGCTCAACACATCGGGTGAAATTCCCGCAGCCTGAATGCTTGCGCCACCAGCTTTGAAAGCACCAAGTAGCAATCCAGCCAACAGCACTCCAGGGGCGGTAGAGCCTCCGAGGAGTGCAACTGTAATTGCATCGAATCCAATATTGGAGTGAGAAGTAGGCGTGACTCCTCCAGTGCTAGCTAAAGCTTGGTTTGCTCCAGCGATGCCAACAAATGCAGCCGATAGTGCGAGTGCTAAAACGTAGGTTTTTTCAACTTTTATACCAGCGGTTTTTGCGGCTGATGCATTGAAGCCGACAGCGCGAAGCCTAAAGCCGATTGTGGATCTTTCCATGAGCCACCAATAAACCACTACTGCAATCAGCGCAAGGATGAAGCCCAAGTGGAGCGAATAGCTTTCCCCAAGGAGAAGCGGTAGTCGAGCGGTTTCGAAAGCTGGATCAGACTTTGTGTTTCCACTTGCTGTCTCGCCTTGCAGCAGGTTCTTGTCCAAAAGCAAGAATGCAAAGAAGTTCACGATGATGTAATTGAGCATGATTGTGGTGATGACTTCGTTGGCACCAGTCTTGGCCTTTAGGTATCCAACAAAAGCACCGACTAGTGCCGAACCAATAATTGCGGCAATGATTGCAACCACGAAATGAATTACTGGAGGTAGCTCCATGCGGGTAGCCACAAATGTCGCCCAAATGACACCAGATATCATCTGGCCGGTTCCACCGATGTTAAACAAACCCACTCTAAATCCAAGGCCGATTCCAAGACCAGCTGCAATCAATGGTCCTGACAAACGCAGTGTTTCAGTTATCGGCCTGATTGATGCCTCCACAGTTGCTGCATCAGGGTTGTAAATTGCACCGTGGAAGAGCGCACCATATCCCAATCCGACAACATCTATTGCGGCCCGCAGAGATGCCAGCGGATTGGCAAAGAAATACGTGATGCTCTGAAGAAACTCTTTGTTCGAAATGATCATGAAAAAAGCGCCTACAGCAAAGCCAAGTACAACTGATAGAAGTGTGCGGGTCAGGCTTCCAGAAAGTATTTCCTTTAGTGCGACGTTCCACTGAATCGGTTCTTGGGAGGTCTTTCTCATCATGCCGCAACCCCCGCCATCATCTGACCCAGTTTGGCACGGTCGGTGTTAGCGTCCACAATGCCAACTATTTGACCGCGGTACATAACCGCAATACGGTCGGCAAGAGCAAGCACTTCGTCTAACTCAGTTGAGATAAGAACGACAGCCTTGCCGCTATTTCGTTCATCCACGATTCGCTCATGAATGAACTCAATCGAACCCACATCAACCCCTCTGGTTGGTTGAGCCACAATGAGTAGTTTCACCTCACGCGATAATTCGCGAGCCAATACAACTTTCTGTTGGTTTCCACCCGAGAGTTTGCCTGCCAAAGTATCAGCGGATGGAGTTCGAACATCAAACTCTTGGATTCTCTTATCTGCAAGTTCGTTGCGACTGGCGAAGTTAATCCCGAATCCCTTAGCAAATGGTTTACCAAAGGAGCCATTGAGCATTAGATTCTCGGCGATGGTGAACTCAGAAATAAGTCCGTCTTTCTTGCGATCCTCAGGAACGTATCCGACGCCAGCTTCCAGAACGTGTCTAACGGACTTGCCGCGAACACTTTCTCCTGAAACGAGTATGTCCCCCTGGTCGGTGTGAAGGGGTCTAAGGCCCAAGATTGCCTCAGCCAACTCAGTTTGACCGTTGCCCTGAACCCCAGCAATTGCAAGAATTTCGCCTGCGCGAACTTCAAATGCAACTTGATTCACCGCTCGTTGCTCTCGGTCGTCAAGAACTGAAATGCTTTCGACTTTCAAAACTATTTCGCCAGGTTTGACGCTAGCCTTTTCAACCGTGAGGTCTACTTCGCGGCCAACCATCAGGCTGGCTAGTTCACTAGTGCTAGCGCTGGGTTGAGCCTGACCAACCACTCTGCCTTGTCGGATAACCGTAATCTTGTCGGCAACGGCTTTAACTTCTCGAAGCTTGTGGGTGATAAAGACAATCGAGGTTCCAGATTTAGCAAGATCTCTCATGATCTGCATAAGTTCATCGGTTTCTTGCGGGGTCAGTACGGCTGTTGGCTCATCAAGGACTAAAACCTTGGCATCGCGAGCCAGAGACTTTATGATCTCCACACGCTGTTGAACTCCAACTGGAAGATCTTCTACTAAAGCGTCGGGATCGACTTTGAAGCCGAACCGCTCGGATATTTCACGAACAAGTTTTCTAGCGGCATCCAGGTCCAAGGTTCCAAAGCCTTTGGTGGGCTCGTGCCCTAATGCAACATTTTCAGCGACAGTAAAAACAGGTATGAGCATGAAATGTTGGTGCACCATGCCAATTCCTGCAGCCATCGCGTCTCCGGGGCCGGCAAAATTAACAATCTTGTCGTCCAAAAGAATTTGACCTTCATCGGCTTTATACAAACCGTAGAGGACGTTCATCAGCGTGGATTTTCCTGCACCGTTTTCACCGAGCAAGCTATGGATCTCACCGGATTCAACTACAAGGTCGATTGACTCGTTGGCTACAAGGGTGCCAAAACGCTTGGTAATCCCTTTGAGCTCTAACTTCATCAAGCACTCCTATGTGCGGATCGGAAATTGTTTGTCTTCTAAGTCTGACACAAAAAAACAAGAGCCGGATGCCCCTTAGGGCACCCGGCTCTTGTTAGCCTTGGCTAGTTATTAGCCAAGAGGCTTAACTGAACCGTCGATGATTCCGGCTTCTAGTTCAGCTAGGCGGTCTTTGACTTCCTGGCTGATCTTTGAGTCGAAGTCGTATAGAGGTGAAAGGCCGGTTCCACCGTTGGCTAGGTTTCCAAGGTAAGCACCCTCGTCGCCTCCAACAAATGAACCACCGGCAACCATCTCAGAGATTACGTCGAATACAGCGTTAGCCATTCTCTTCTCTGCAGAAGTTAGAACGTACTTAGCAACCGCTTCGTTAGTTAGAGCGATGTCCTTGTCAACACCAATCATTACTGCAGCTGGGTTAGCCTCTTCGATTGCAGTTGCAACTGCAGAGAACTGGTCTCCACCAACTGGGAAGATAACGTCAGCGCCAGCGTTTAGCTGAGCTAGTGAGATGGTCTTTGACTCTGGGCTGTTAGGAGCGAAGTTTCCGGTGAAGTCACCCTTCTCTGCCTTAGGGTCCCAGCCAACAACCTTGATGTCCATGCCAGTGTCAGCTGACCACTGCATTGCACCGTAGTAGTAACCGCTCATGAAGTCAGTCACAGATGGAATCTGCATTCCACCGTAGGTACCGATTACCTTGCTGGTTGAGTACTCAGCAGCTAGGTATCCGGCTAGGAAGCTGGACTCGTTCATTGAGTAGTAAATAGGCTTTAGGTTTGCGTTTCCTTCTGACCAGCCATCAACAGTTGCCATGTTTACTGTCGGGTTAGCAGCAGCAATCTTGTTGATTGGAGCAACTAGGTTGAAACCAACACCGAAGGTGACGTCGCAAGCTGCGTCAACCATAACCTGTAGGTTTGGCTCGAAGTCATCTGCAGTTACAGACTCTGCAGCCTTGATCTGAACACCAAGCTCAGACTGTGCGCGCTCTAGACCGTCGTAAACAGCTTCGTTGAACGACTTGTCGTTCCAGCTACCTTCGTCAGATACAGCACAAGCTAGAAAATCAATTGGCTCTGCGGTTGGTGCTTCCTCTGGTGCAGCTGCACAACCAGAAAGTACTAGCGCTGAAACAGCGGCTAGTGAAAGTGCCTTTGCAGCACTTGAACGTGAAAATAGCTTCACTTAGGTTCCTCCTATTAAACGCCAGAAATGTCTTTCACTGCTGGCTTGTATCTCTAAAGGGTATCCGACACGCGGCGCCAAAACCGCCGCAACGCCCAAGCGTTAACCAATTCGAGATGAAATCGATACAAAACTGTCTGAGACTACAAAATCTCGTCGTGACCTGTTGCCTTTAAAGAGTCAACCAAAGCTTTAACCTTTTGAGCATTTTCCTTATTTGTCACTAGAAGAGCATCTGGAGTATCCACGATGATCACATCCTCTAGACCAATCACTGCAATCATTCGCTTGGTGTCGCTGACCAAGATTCCACTTGAAGAATCAGAAAGCACCCTGGCAGAACCTAAAACCGCCAAGTTGTTCTTTCGGCCCTGAGACTGCAACTCTGCGATTGCTGCAAAGTCCCCAACGTCATGCCAGCTGAATTTACCCGGCACCACTGCAACGAGTCCAGCCTCAGCAGCAGGTTCGGCGATTGAGTAGTCAATCGCTACCTTCTTTAGGGTCGGCCATACCTTCTTTATGGTGGCAGCTCTTTGGTCAGTGTCCCAAGCTGCGGCCAGCTCCAGAATCCCAGCGTGAAGCTCAGGCTCTGACTTGGCAAGCTGGCGAAGCAGCAATGCAGCTGGTGCAATGAACATTCCAGCGTTCCAAAGGTACTTACCCGATTCGACATACTTCTTTGCTCGGTCAAGCTTTGGCTTTTCAACAAACTTGTCAACCTTTAGAGCTGTAGAAGCTCCTGGCACCTCAAGTGCATCACCGGTTTTGATGTACCCAAAACCAACCGAAGCTTCGGTTGGTTGGATACCTATTACTACGATTCGATCCGTGGCAGCTATTTCAATGCCTTCAGCAACAGCGGCCTGGAAAGCAGCGCTGTCTTGAATGACATGATCGGCTGCAAAGGAACCAATAATCACATCGGGCTCACGCCTTGCCAAAATGGCTGCGGCGAGCGCAATGGCAGCAGTGGAATCCTTCGGACTGTCCTCTATAACTAGGTTTGCTGCCGAAAGCTTTGGTAGCTGGGCCTTAACGGCCTCCTCGTGAGCTAAGCCGGTGACTATCATGGTGCGTTTATCTGAAGTAATAGGTGTCACGCGATCCCAGGTGTCTTGCAAAAGGGTCTGACCGGAACCGGTTAGGTCATGCAAAAACTTTGGAGCTGACGCTCGAGATAGTGGCCAAAGCCTACTTCCAACACCCCCGGCAGGGATGATTGCGTGGAAGCGGTCGATTGGTTTTCTGGGATTATTCATGTCACTAAAAACCCTAGCCCACCCTTGGAGCTTGAGCGAGAGCCCAATATATGGGGGTTAGACTTTTATACAAAGCGAATTCGTTCCCGAGGAGGGTTGCGTGCCATCACTGCCAGCAGGGACTCTTTACCGCGGAAAAGTCGGTATGTGGTCCTGGGTTTTACACCGAATTACCGGTGTTGCCATCTTTTTCTTCCTGCTAGTTCACGTGCTTGACACCGCTTTGGTCCGCGTAAGCCCAGCCGCTTACAACGTGGTTATCGCCACCTATAAGACACCTCTTATTGGGTTGGCTGAGCTAGGACTTGTGGCAGCCATTTTGTATCACGGCCTAAACGGTATTCGAATCACTTTGATTGATTTTTGGAGCAAAGGTGCCAAGTACCAGAACCAGATGTTCTGGGTCGTCATGGCAATCACCATCGTGCTCTTTGTAGCTTTTGCCCCCCGTCACCTAATGAACGTCTTTAGCTAGGAGGAGAAGAAAATGTCAGTATCTATTGAAATTCCAAACTCCCCTAGATCTCGTAAGGCCGCAAACTGGGAAAAGTATGGCTGGATTTACATGCGTATTTCCGGTCCGCTACTTGTTGTTCTGATTTTTGTTCACCTAATTGCCAACTTGGTTGTTCCAGACGGCGGAATTAAGGCCATTGACTTTGCATTCGTTGCAGGTAAGTGGGCCGCACCGTTTTGGCAGTGGTGGGATCTTGCAATGCTGTGGCTTGCCATGCTGCACGGCACCAACGGTATGAGAACTGTCATCAACGACTACACCGAGCATGAAGGCATTCGTAAGACCCTGGTGTTTTCACTCTGGGGAGTTTGCGCAGCGCTAATTGTTCTTGGAACTTTGGTCATCTTCACATTTGACCCATGTCCAGCCGGATCTCCAGTAGATCTATTGCCATCATTTTGTCCAGCAGTCACCCAGTAAGGGAAAATCAATTGCCTCTAAACGAGCACGGAACTAACACGCACTATCACCAGCACGACATCGTGATTGTTGGTGCCGGTGGCGCAGGCATGCGTGCGGCAATTGAAGCAGGTCCCCACCTAAAAACTGCAGTTATCTCAAAGCTTTTCCCAACGCGCTCACACACAGGAGCAGCCCAGGGTGGAATGGCAGCCGCACTTGCAAACGTTGAAGAAGACAGCTGGGAATGGCACACCTTCGACACCGTTAAAGGTGGCGACTACCTAGTTGACCAGGATGCAGCAGAGATCCTTGCCAAAGAATCAGTTCAGGCCGTAATCGATCTTGAGAACATGGGTCTTCCTTTCAACAGAACTCCAGATGGCAAAATCGACCAGCGCCGCTTCGGTGGTCACACCAGAGATCACGGAAAAGCTCCGGTAAGACGTTCTTGCTACGCAGCCGACCGCACCGGCCACATGATCTTGCAGACCCTTTACCAAACCTGCGTAAAGCTCGGCATCGAATTCTTCAACGAGTTCTACGTTCTAGATCTTGTTATGACCGAATACAACGGTGAACAGCGCCCATCGGCCGTAGTTGCTTTCGAACTGGCGACTGGAGATATCCACGTGTTTCAGGGCAAGTCGATTGTCTTTGCAACCGGTGGCTTTGGAAAGATCTACAAGACCACCTCTAACGCACACACCCTGACTGGTGACGGTGTTGGAATCATCTGGCGCAAGGGCTTGCCACTTGAGGACATGGAGTTCTACCAGTTCCACCCAACCGGTCTTGCAGGCCTTGGCATTTTGCTTTCTGAAGCTGCTCGAGGTGAGGGAGGAATTCTTCGCAACGCATCGGGTGAAAGGTTCATGGAGCGCTACGCACCAACGATTAAGGACCTAGCTCCAAGAGACATGGTTGCTCGCGCGATGGCGAACGAGGTTCGCGAAGGAAGAGGAGCGGGACCTAATAAGGACTACGTGCTTCTTGATCTAACTCACTTACCTCCTGAGGTAATCGACGCCAAGCTTCCAGACATTACAGAGTTTGCAAGAACCTACCTGGGTGTTGAGCCATACACAGAGCCAGTTCCGGTTTTCCCAACCGCTCACTACGCGATGGGTGGAATTCCTACCAACATCAAGACTGAAGTTCTCTCCGACAATGACACCGTGGTTCGCGGACTCTTTGCTGCTGGTGAGTGTGCCTGTGTTTCGGTTCACGGTGCTAACCGTCTTGGAACAAACTCGCTGCTTGATATCAACGTCTTCGGTAAGCGCGCAGGCATCTACGCGGTTGAGTATGCACGCGAGGCTGATTTTGTTCCAGTTCCAGATAACGCCATCAGTGAAGTTGAGAAGATGCTGGCTATTGCCCGCAACTCAACTGGAACCGAAAAGGTGGCTGTGCTGCGCAAGGAGCTGCAGGACACCATGGACAAAAACGCTCAGGTTTACCGCACCGAAGAGTCTCTAAATGAGGCACTGGATAAAATCGCGGAGCTTCGCACCCGCTACCAGAACATTCAGGTTCAGGACCGCGGAAAGCGATTCAACACTGACCTACTAGAGGCAATCGAACTTGGTTTCTTGTTTGATCTTTCTGAAGTTTTGGTTATGACTGCTCGCGAAAGACGAGAATCACGCGGTGGTCACTTCCGTGAGGATTATGAAACCAGAAACGACGAGCAGTTCATGGTGCACTCGATGGCTTACAAGCTAGACAAAACTCCAGCAAAGCCTGGAGATGACATCCGCGTGGACTGGAAGCCAGTTACCGTAACCAACTACCCAGCAATGGAGCGTAAGTACTAATGGTTGATCAGATCAAGGAAATTGCCGAAGTTCCTAGCTTCACTGTCACGCTGATGGTTCGCCGCTACGACCCAGAGGTCAGCCAAGAAGTTAAGTGGGTTGACTACGACGTCACCGTTTACGGTACCGATCGCGTTCTAGATGCCCTTCACAAGATCAAATGGGAAATCGATGGATCGCTTACATTCCGCAGATCCTGTGCTCACGGTGTGTGTGGCTCAGATGCAATGCGCATCAACGGTAGAAACCGCCTAGCTTGCAAGACCCTGATCAAGGATCTAGATATCACTCAGCCAATCTACGTTGAGCCAATCAAGGGTCTTCCAGTTGAGAAGGACCTTGTTGTGAACATGGAGCCTTTCTACAAGGCCTACCGCGACATCAACCCGTTCTTGATTGCAAGCGACAAGCCAGAGAAAGAAAGACTTCAGTCACCTGAGGACCGCGCACGATTTGATGACACCACCAAGTGCATCTTGTGTGCAGCTTGCACCACGAGCTGCCCAGTGTTCTGGACTGACGGACAGTACTTCGGTCCTGCAGCAATTGTGAATGCGCACCGCTTTATCTTTGACTCTCGCGACGAGGGTGCCGAGGTAAGACTGGATATCCTGAACGATAAAGAAGGTGTGTGGCGCTGCCGCACCACCTTCAACTGCACCGAGGCCTGCCCCCGTGGAATCCAGGTCACCAAGGCAATTGCTGAAGTAAAGCAGGCCATCCTGAAGGGACGCGCCTGATGATCAGCCGCCGCGGAGTTATTGCCTCGGCAGTTGGCGTTTCTGCCGTTGCAGCACTTAGTGCTTGCTCTCCTGAGGTTTCTAACCTGACCAGCACCCCTGAACCTGAGGCTCCATCAACATCTGAACCTGTTGCCGTTGCAAAGACAGGTGATATTCCAATTGGTTCTGGAAAGAAATTCGATGTTGAGGGTGTCCCGATCCTTATCACTCAGCCACGTGCTGGAGAATTCCGTGGCTTTAGTGCGGTTTGCACCCATGCCGGTGCCATTATGACCAGCGTTTCCAATTCTGAGATAACTTGCAACGCGCATTTTTCGATCTTCAGCGCTGATGATGGGTCTGTTGTGTCAGGTCCTGCCCCAGCGGCACTTGGAAAGATAACAATAGCTGTTGAAGGTGACGACGTACTGGTGAGCTTTTAGTGCCGGCTAAATCCGGTATTGAAATTGCTTCAATCAACGTAAACGGTGTACGTGCCGCATTTCGAAACGGCATGGGCGATTGGCTCAAGACTTCGAGTTCACACATCCTCGCGCTGCAAGAAGTTCGTGCCAGCTATGAAGACTTAGCGGAGCAATTTGAAGCCAACGGTGGTCTTGCAGAATCGGGGGGCAAGTGGCACATCTTGCACGACGAGGCCTCTGCCAAAGGCCGAGCAGGAGTTGCACTGGTGAGCACAATTCCTTTTGTTTCATCGAGTGTGAAGCTCGGGGCTAGTGATTTTGATTCTGCTGGTCGTTGGCTTGAGGGTACCTACCAAGTTGGAGGAAAGAAGCTAACTGTGGTGAGCACCTACGTTCACGCCGGCGAAGCGGACACCCCGAAGCAAATTGAGAAGTACAAGTTTCTAGATGCGATGCAATCACGTATGGCAAAACTTCAAAAATCCGATGATTATGCAGTTGTGGTTGGCGATCTAAACGTCGGTCACACCGAGCTCGACATCAAAAACTGGAAGGGCAATCTCAAAAATGCCGGTTTCCTTCCTGAGGAGCGGGCTTACTTCGACACCATTTTGAACAAGCATGGCTGGGTGGATGTCGGACGAGCGGCTCACCCGGATGTGCCAGGTCCTTATACCTGGTGGTCATTTAGGGGCCAGGCTTTTGATACCGACACCGGTTGGCGAATTGATTACCACCTGGCAACTCCCAAACTGGCAGCGGGTGCGAAAAACTACACGGTCCATCGTGCAAAAAGCTATGACTCGCGTTGGAGCGACCATTCTCCAGTGACTGTGGTTTACGCTATCTAGGGTGAGCACACAAAAGCCCAATCTTCTAAGCGGTATGCAGCCTTCGGCTGATTCGCTGCATCTGGGAAACTACCTTGGCGCTTTGACTAACTGGGTCAAGATGCAAGATGACTTCAACGCTTTTTACATGATTGTTGACCTGCATGCCATCACAGTCCCCCAGGATCCCAAGCAACTTCGAGACAACACCAGACGCACAGCGGCCCAGTACCTAGCTGCTGGAATTGATCCAGAGAAGTCTGCATTGTTTGTTCAGTCCCAAGTTCCAGCTCACGCTCAATTGGCATGGGTAATGAACTGCATCACCGGTTTCGGTGAGGCATCGCGTATGACTCAGTTCAAAGACAAGTCACAAAAAGCCGGTTCAGACACTGCCTCAGTTGGACTCTTTACTTACCCCATTCTTCAAGCGGCAGATATCTTGCTTTATCAGCCGAAGGTAGTTCCGGTCGGCGAAGACCAAAGACAGCATCTTGAGCTAACGCGTGATTTGGCAGAGCGATTCAACTCTCGATTTGGAAAAACCTTTACAGTTCCTGAGGCACACATTCTCAAGGAAACTGCAAAGATTTATGATCTTCAGAATCCAGAAGCTAAGATGTCCAAATCAAATGAGCCTAAGGGCACCATCAACATCATGGACGAATCAGCAGTCACACTCAAAAAAATCAAAGGTGCGGTCACTGATCTAGGAAACGAGATTCGCTTGGATGTCCAGTCGAAGCCTGGGGTTTCTAACTTGCTTGGAATCTACTCAGCTGTTTCTGGCAAACCAATAAAGCAGTTAGAAGCTGACCTTGCTGGCAAAGGCTATGGAGATCTGAAGACTGAGGTTGCCGAAGCCGTTCTTGCAGTTATTGAACCTATTCGCGACCGCGCCAATGAGCTGCTTGCTGATACGGCTGAGTTGGATCGACTTCTCGGCCTTGGCGCAGACCGTGCCAACGCTCAAGCAGAGCAAACTTTGGCTGATGTTTACGACAAAATCGGCTTTATTCCTAGGAAATAACTGGGAGCCTGGGAAATAATAAGGCACCCATTCTGGTTTTCTGTAAGGATAGAAACGCAACAACGTTCTTCGGGGTCAGTGAAAATCTGAGCCGGCGGTATAGCCCGCGACCCGAATCAAGTGTCCTAGATACTTTTTTCGGTTGATTTGGTGAAATTCCAGAGCCGACGGTTAAAGTCCGGATGGGAGAAGAACCACAGGGCTAGTCCTTGGCATTTTTTGCCAACTGGGTTAGCCCTAGCTCCCGTTAGCTGTGCCCCGCAAGTTCGTCAACCGAACTACCTAGATGGGGCACTTTGAAAAAGCTCAGCATTGAAGACGCGATGATTCGCGCGCTTGAGCTTGCCCTACTCGGACCAGCCAAGGGAGTAAACCCACAGGTTGGTGCTGTGATTCTTGATTCCACCGGAGAAGTGCTGGGCGAGGGATTCCACAGGGGATCCGGAACACCGCACGCCGAAGTTGTTGCCTTAGAGGCTGCCCTTTCCGGTTCACAAAAACTCCCCGCTGGATCAGTAGCTGTTGTAACTCTCGAGCCTTGTAATCACACTGGCAAAACTGGTCCGTGTGCCGAAGCACTTATCGAAGCTGGTGTTTCAAAAGTTGTTTTTGCATCCAGCGACCCAGGCGAAAACTCAGGTGGTGGGGCAGATACTCTTCGTGCTGCAGGCATTGAAGTTGTATCCGGCATGATGTCCGATAAAGCCGATCAGCAACTGCGTATCTGGCTCACTTCGACCAAAAACCAGCGGCCATTTGTCACTCTTAAGTGGGCAAGCAGTGTTGATGGCAGAGCAGCCGCTGAAGATGGCAGTAGCAAGTGGATTAGCGGAGTCGACTCGAGAGCCGATGCTCATCGCAGACGTTCAGAAGTTGACGCGATTCTCGTTGGAACTGGAACCGCCCTAATTGATGATCCTGAGCTAACCGCAAGAAAGAGCGATGGATCCCTCCACGAAAGCCAACCACTTCGAGTTGTGCTTGGAACACGGGAGCTGCCTTCTAATCTTCGAGTCTTCAACTCCGACGCTGAGACAGTCACGATCAAGACTCAGTCAATTCACGGGGCTCTTAGCGAATTGTTTGAGCGAGGCATAAAGCACGTCCTGGTTGAAGGTGGCCCAACCCTTGCTAGCCGCTTTGTTCAGATGGACCTCGTGGACGAGTTTGTGATTTACCTGGCTCCGACGCTAATCGGTGGCGACAAGTTAGCGATTGGCTCAATTGACGTGCCATCCATTGATCAGGCCAAAGGCCTTACGTTCACTGAAGTAAGCAAGCTTGGCGATGACGTGTTGATTGTTGCAACGCCAGTAAGGGAGAACTAAATGTTTACCGGAATCATTGAAGAGCTTGGAACGGTAGCTTCGGTAGAAGTGCTTGAAGACAGCATTCGCCTCGGAATCAAGGGAAGCCTAGTTAGGGAAGATCTTGCCCAGGGAGAATCGGTTTCCGTTAACGGAGTTTGCCTAACAGCTGCGGAAGTAACCCCGGAGGGCTTTATTGCCGACGTCATGCTTGAAACATTGAACCGCTCAAGCTTGAGTGGTATCGCAGAAGGTGAGCGAGTAAACCTAGAAAGAGCAATGTCGGGTGCTGGAAGATTTGGTGGGCATGTAGTTCAGGGTCACGTCGACGGAGTTGCAGAGATCATCTCTCGCGAACCCAGTGCGAACTGGGAGGTAGTCAAGGTAAGAATCCCCTCCGAGCTATCTAAGTATGTAGTTCACAAAGGTTCAATCACTTTTGATGGTGTCTCACTGACCGTCAACGACATTTCTGGCAATGTTGTGTCACTTAGCTTGATCCCAGAAACTCTAAGACTTACCACTTTGGGAACAAAGCAAGTAGGCGACAAACTAAACGTGGAAGCCGATATCTTGGCCAAGCACATCGAGAAACTAATAGAAGCAAGGAGTCAGTAATGGAACTGGCAACCGTAGAACAGGCACTAGAAACTCTCAAGGCTGGGAAGCCGGTACTGGTGGTTGACCACCGCAACCGTGAAAACGAAGGCGATGCCATCATGGCCGCTCAGTTTGCTTCGCCCGAATGGATTGCCTGGATGGTTAAGCACACCTCAGGATTCTTGTGTGCACCGATGGCCGAATCTCTTGCCAACAGACTCGAGCTTCCGCTAATGACCAACAACAACCAGGATCGCTACCGCACTCAATACACAGTTTCGGTGGATGCGGCAGCTGGAGTGACAACAGGCATCAGTGCTTCTGACCGAGCCAAGACACTTCAGATTTTGGCTAGTCCAGATTCTCAGCCAGAGCACCTGATTAGACCTGGTCACGTTATTCCACTTCGCGCTCATCCAGATGGAGTGTTTGGAAGACCTGGTCACACCGAGGCAACCGTCGACCTACTAAAGCTTGCCGGCCTTGTCCCGGTTGGAGTAATTGCCGAGATGGTCTCAGAAAACGGCGAGATGATGCGCCTTCCTGAGCTTTTGACTGTTGGAGAAAAGGAGAATCTGCCCGTGATTAGCATTGAGCAGATCTTTGACTACCGCGAAATCGCGGAAGCAATTCCAAGCGATACAACAGTCGAGCGCATCCGCTTTGAAGCTGAGGCGATGATGCCTTCCACTCACGGAAACTTCAAGCTCCGCGGCTACTACGACACCAGAACTACAGCCGATCACGTCGCAATTATTTCTGGCAACCCAACCGGAGAAAACGTACTGGTGCGTATGCACAGTGAATGCATCACCGGTGAAGCTTTCGGTTCAAAAAAGTGTGAGTGTGGTCCACAGTTGGAATACGCACTAGATCGCATCGCGGCTGACCCTGAAGGTGGAGTTGTGATTTACCTTCGAGGACAAGAAGGGCGAGGTATTGGACTTCTAAACAAGCTAAAGGCCTACGCTTTGCAGGACCAAGGTATGGACACCGTGGAAGCCAACTTGGCACTTGGTCTTCCAAGCGAAGCGCGCGAGTACGGGGCGGCGGTTTCGATCTTGAGCGATCTTGGAATCAAGAGTGTTCGCCTAATGAGCAATAACCCAGCCAAGATTGATGCTCTCGAGATGGCAGGTATCTCGGTGACTGAGTACGTTCCAATCATCGTTGGCCAGGAGAATGAAAACGCTGGCTACCTAGAAACCAAGCGCGAGAAAATGGGACACATCCTGCCAGAAGGAGAAACTAATGAGCGGTAATGGTGCACCGAAGCTAACAGTAGATGCAACGGGAATAAAGGTGACCATTGTTGCCACCAGCTGGCACACCGTCATCACCGATGGATTACTTGCCGGGGCTGAGCGAGCACTAGAGGCAGCAGGCAATACCGACTACAAAGTTGTCCGTGTTCCTGGAGCATTCGAGCTTCCGCTAGCAGCATCGCTTGCGATTCAAAATGGTGCTGAGGTAGTCATAGCTTTGGGTGTGGTAATCCAGGGAGAAACTCCGCACTTTGATTACGTCTGTGATGCAGCAACCTCAGGCCTGACACGCGTCCAACTGGACACTTCCGTACCAATTGGCTTCGGGCTTCTTACGGTAGCCAACGAGAAGCAGGCGTTAGATCGTGCTGGGCTTACTGGGTCAAAAGAAGATAAAGGTGCCGAGGCAGTTGAGGCGGCAATCTTAATGAAGCGGTTATCCTTTAAGTAAATGGAAGGGGAAATCTAATGCTTGAACTTGCCGGAATCGTAAAGATGTTTTTAGTTGTGCTGCACCTTGTTGGAATGGCCGCACTCCTGGGTGGATTCCTTGTTCAGATTAAAGCGCTCCGGGCAAAGACCGCAGAAATTCTTCCTGCCATGGTTCATGGTGCCTTGACTTCATTTATCACTGGTTTGCTGCTTGTCGGAGTTCGCGAATGGGAACTTGCAATGGGTGGCGGCGTTGACCTTGATCACGCCAAGATTGCGATCAAGACAGTGATCGTACTAATCGTTCTGACTTTGGTTTTGATCCACAGGAAGAAAAAGCCTGTTTCAGGAAGTGTTTTGGGTAGCGTTGGAGCACTTACCTTCTTAAACGTAGTTCTTGCGGTTTTCTGGTAATCACTTCATAAATAGCGACCGAAGTCGCACAGTAGTGAAAGCTAGCCCAAGGGCGATCATCACAACAAAGTAAGCAACGTGTCCAAGCATCTGCATGCTCAGTGCTCCAAGGGTAAGCCCACGAATCAATTCCACTGCATGCCACAGCGGTAGCATCTGGATTACAACTTGAATGCTTTCCGGGTAGACGCTCAATGGGTAAAACGTTCCGGAGAACATGAACATCGGCAATAGTGCAAAACTCACCCAGTTCAATTGTTGAAAGTTCTTTAGGTACGAGGTAATTCCCATACCCACCGCGGCAAAACCAAAAGCTATCAGCACAGCAGCCGGAATCGCAAGCAGACCCCATGGGCTAAGAATCAGACCGAGTGGTGCTGCGATTGCAAAAAAGCCCAACGCATAAGTCAATCCCCTCAGCAATGCCCATCCGATTTCACCTAGAGCAACATCTAGTGGTCCGAGGGAAGTGGACAGCATTCCCTGATATAACTTGGCGTGATGCATCTTGAAAAACACGTTCCAAGTGGAGTCGTAGATTGCACCATTCATAGCACTGGTGGCCAGAAGAGCCGGTGCAATGAAGGCAGCATAAGGAACTTCGGTTCCATCGGGAGATGTGACAACTCCGATGAGGTTTCCAATTCCATACCCAAAAGCCAGTAGGTAGAAAACCGGCTCCACAAATCCAGATAGAACAATAAACCAGGTCGATGATTTCAGCGCTAAGAATGCTCGCTCAATAACTGAGCTGCTTCGTCCTGCATAGACAGAAGCGCCAAGTTTCTTTCTTCGCCTTTCAGCAATCGCTATTGCCGAATCTACGCCAGCGTTTAGCATGCTCATTTGAGCAACCTGCTAACAAACTGTCTCCGGGCAATTAGCAATCCGACTACCAATGACACTGTCAGGAAGGCCACGTGGACAATCATTAGCCAGCCCGGAACTTCAAGTCCAAAACTTATTGATCGCGCAAAGTTAGTTGAGTGCCAAAGCGGAGAGATCCAACCAATCCACTGCAAGAAAACTGGCATCTGCTCTAGAGGGTAAAAAGTGCCGGAGAACAAAAACATTGGTGCGACGATAAACCTGGCAACAATGGCAAAAAAGCCATCGTCTTCTTTAACGAATGATGTAGCTGCAAGCATTAGTGCCCCGAAAGCCAAGCCCGCGAAGCTGGCAACCAAAAACAACACAGGCATGGCCGATAGCGTGACTGCGCCAAACACCCAAAGAACAACTAGGTAAGTTGCTGAAGTTAAAAACGCCCTAACGAAGGCAGCAATCATTACTCCATCGACAATTTGACCGCCGGTCAATTGAGTTGAGTTCATGCCAAAAAAAGACTTGTTCCAAACAAACCCTTCTAGAGTCGGAAAGGACGTTTCGTCCATCGCTGCCTGAATAGCCGCGGTAGCTAGCAGGGCCGGCGCCAAGAAGGTTATGTAGCTAACTCCATTTATGCCTTCTCCCCCGGTGTTGGCATCAACAAGTGAGCCGACTCCAACGCCGATAGCCAGAAGGTAAATTATTGGGTTTCCGAAGCTAACGGTGATGATTGCGCCAAGCCATTTAGACATGTGTCTAATCCGATACTCGGCAACATACCAAGCACCGAAGCGCATGCCTCGTTGAACCCTAATTCCAGTATCCATTAGTCCACCAAGGATCTTCCGGTAAGGCGCAAGAACACATCCTCCAGTGAGCTGCGTCGAACCAGAGAAGTAAGTGGGTTTAGTCCGAGCTTCACAATCCTCTCTAGGATCTGTTCGCCGTTCTCGGAATAAATCAGAATTCGATCCGGCAGCACTTCAGTTCGATCTCCGAGCCCTTCAAGCTGCTTTGCCGCTTCGAGGTTTTGACTAGAACCAAAACGCACCTCGAGTACCTCTTTACTGGAGTATTGCTTGATTAGTTCTGCTGGCGAACCCTCGGCCATGATTCGACCCTTGTCCATAACAACTAAACGATCACAAAGTTGCTCAGCCTCATCCATGTAGTGAGTGGTAATTACCAGAGTGACGCCTTGTTCTTTCAAGCGGAAAAGTCGATCCCAAAGCACATGCCTAGCTTGAGGGTCAAGTCCGGTTGTTGGCTCATCAAGCATCAAGATATCGGGTTCATTTACTAAGGCGCGAGCAATAGTAAGTCTTCGTTTCATTCCACCGGATAGATCTTCGGTTTTTGCGTTGCGCTTTTCTTCGAGCTGAGCAAAATCGATTAGCTCTTCAATCTTGTTTTTCATAAACTTGCGACTCAGGCCGAAGTAGCGACCGTAAATGTACAGGTTCTCCCAAACTTTAAGTTCCCGGTCTAGATTGTCCTGTTGCGGAACAACTCCTAGATGAGCTCTAATCTCTGGACCATGAGTATTCGGGTCCTTACCAAGAATCTCTAGTTCCCCCGCTGATCTCATTGAGGTCGAGGCGATCATTCGCATGGTGGTGGACTTACCGGCTCCGTTAGGACCCAGGAGGCCAAAGGCCTCGCCTTGCTTGACATGGAAATCAATTCCATCCACGGCAACAAAGTCCCCGTAGGTCTTTCTAAGGCCTTTTGCTGTGATCATGAGCTTGTTGTTTGTTAGCGGCACGTTTATTTCAATCCTATTTTTCTTCTGATTTACCTCAGCCCCTTAGGATAGCAAGGACCTGACGGGCGACGAGCAGGTTGAGGCTATTGCTTGTTAGCCTTGAGTAATGCCAGCTGAATCCCTGACCACCGCGAGGCTTGGCAACACAAGGGTAACCGGGAAAGAGCAGTACTACACACCACTTGCCCTAGCTCACATTCTCGTCGAATACGTTGAGCAGGTTCTTGGACCCCTCAAGGGCAAGAATGTATTGGAGCCAGCTGGTGGAACTGGATCATTTGTCAAGGCAGCTTTAGCAAAAGATGCGAAAGAAGTAATCAGCTTTGACATTGAGCCGCTGCATGATGCAGTAGCTCAAGGAAGCTTTCTAGATCAAGACCTAAAGTTCGAGAACTTGATAACAATTTCTAATCCGCCCTTTGGGCGCAATAACTCACTTAGCATCCCGTTTTTTAATCACGCTGCAAAAGTCAGCGATGCAATTTGCTTTATTGTCCCGAGGTCTTGGCGCAAGTGGTCGGTGACTAATCGACTCGATATGAATTTTGAATTGGTATTTGATCAGAATCTTGATATTGACTATGTGGATTCAACCGGGGAGCTGATTTCGGATAAGTCAAGACTTGCAACCTGTTTCCAAATCTGGAAGCGAACTTCTATACCCCGAGTGCCGGTAAAGATAAAGGACATGGGCATAATCGAGAAAGTCGGCCCTGAGCAAGCTGATGTTTCTTTGACAGTCTTTGGTTACGGCTGTGGCACTGTGAAGCAGAGCTTTGATCGGGTTCCGAATACAACACAGCTATTCTTGAAACTAAATCATCCGAAAGCCCTTGAGGCGCTAAAGAGTGTTGAGTTCTCAAGGTTTTACAAAAGCACCGCCTACACAGAAGCTTTATCGCTTCAGGAGATCAACTATCTTTTGAACGAGGAGATTTTCGGCGATCCAATGATTGAAAGTGGTTCTAAATGAGCATGGTAGGCAGAGGCAGGACCTTGAGCCCAAAGGACACCGGACCCAAAGCAAAGTTCAGTCAACTCACTCCATACCTACTTGAGCACAAGCCAGCACTAGTAATCGCGGTAATCCTTTCTCTGATTGGTGCCGCAGTGAGCCTGGCTCAGCCCCTGGTTGTAGGCCAGGTGATTACCGCCGTTCAGGAGGGCCAAGACGTAGGGCAACTGGCAGCTTTTCTAGTGGTAATCATCTTTGCTGCCGGAGTGGCTTCGGGATTGATGTACTACGTTCTAGCCAAAGCCGGTGAGGGCGTGGTGCTCTCAGCCCGAAACAAGTTAGCCGTGCGCCTACTCAAGCTTCCCATTTTGGAATACGACTTGAGAAGAACTGGGGACTTGGTTTCTCGAGTTGGCTCAGATACGACTTTGCTGCGGGCGGTTTTGACCCAAGGATTAATCGATGCAGCTGGCGGAGTGATTATCTTTGTTGGCGCCATCATCGCGATGGCATTTATTGACCCATTTCTACTGCTACTTACACTTGCGATGATCTCGGTCGCGGTGATTTCTATTGTCATTTCGGCAAGGCAGATTCGCTCGGCTACAACCAAAGCGCAGCAGAGAGTTGGAGAGATGGCTGCAGCGGTTGAGCGAGCCCTGTCTGCTGTTAGAACGATTCGAGCTGCCAGAGCAGAATCACGTGAGACAGAGAACATCAGCAAGGACGCAAACGAAGCGTATGTTCAAGGCATAAAGATTGCAAAAATCAATGCACTGATTTCTCCGATTGCAGGAGTTGCATCAAACGCTGCATTCATTGTCGTAATTGGGGTTGGGGGTTTCCGCGTTGCAGCTGGGGAAACAGATGTTGCAGACCTAGTTACATTTATTCTTCTGATGTTCTTAATGATTAGACCACTTGGCCAAGCTTTTGGAGCCTACAGCTCAGTGATGAGCGCTCTCGGTGCACTTGCTCGCATTGAAGAAATTCTTCAGCTTCCCTTGGAGGAAACCGCAAAAGAGTCTGCGCAAACTGCAAAGCCCAAGAGAACACAGAATGCTCTGGAGTTTAAGAAGGTCAATTTCAGTTACCCATCAACTGAAGACTTTAGAGATGGCAAGCCAGTTCTAAACAATGTCAGCTTCAAGATTAAAAAAGGTGACCGTGTTGCACTCGTTGGCCCGTCTGGTTCAGGTAAGTCGACCATCTTGTCGTTGATCGAAAGATTTTACGAACCGGACTCGGGAGAGATTTTGCTTGAGGGAGTTCCGGTTCGAGAGCTAGCAAGAGATACTCTCCGTTCTCAAATTGGCTATGTTGAACAGGAAGCTCCAGTACTGGCCGGAACAATTAGAGATAACTTGCTAATTGGATCTCCGGATTCAACTGACGCGGAGCTAAAGAAGGTTCTAGGTCAAGTAAACCTAACCTCTGTATTGAAGCGAGACAAACGAGGACTTGACGCTGAAGTTGGCGAGGCGGGCATCATGCTCTCAGGTGGAGAGAGGCAGAGGTTGGCTATTGCCCGTGCTCTGCTAGAAGCTCCCCCGATACTGCTATTGGATGAGTCCACTTCAGCGCTTGATGGACTCAATGAACAGCGAATGCGAGAAGCAGTCGATGCTGTGGCCGAAGGTAGAACCATGATCGTCATTGCCCACAGGCTTTCCACGGTGGTTGATAGCGATCAGATCATTGTTCTCGACCAAGGACAGGTAGTGGGCATTGGAACACACAGCCAACTGGTTAAATCAACACCTCTTTATAAGCAACTAGCCAAACAGCAATTGCTTCTCTAATTGGTAGCGGCCGCCAAGAGCTAGGCTGATTTTCATGAGCTACCCACTTCTTGAAGGTATAGGCGATCCACTTAGCCGAGACACAGCCCTAGCATTAGACAAAGCAGATGAGCTTGCCTCATTCCGCGAAGAGTTTTTCTTCAAAGATGAAACCATCTGCTATCTCGACGGAAACTCTCTCGGTCGCCTGCCCAAAAAGACTATTGAGCAAGTCAACAGTTTCCTAACCGATGAGTGGGGAACCGAGTTAGTTGATGGCTGGAGTCATTGGATTGACGAGGCTCAACCGGCTGGGGACTTACTCGGCCGTGCAACCCTAGGCGCTGCAGCCGGTCAAGTTCTTGTCTGTGACACAACTAGCGTTAACTTGTATCAGCTCTGCGTTGCTGCAGTTAAGGCAAGACCTGGTCGCAAAACAATTATTGTTGATTCTGCAAATTTTCCAACCGACCGCTTCGTAGTTCAGGGCATCGCAGATCAGTTTGGCCTAAAACTAATCACTATCGATAACGATGGTTCTGGTGGGCTGGGAGCTGTAAAGGTTGCATCGGAGAACGAGCTAATCACCGCTGAGCTTTTGGCTCCGCTACTAAGTGAAGATGTTGCGTTTGTAACACTGCAGGCGGTGAACTATCGTTCAGGAGCTAGGCCAAACATCAAAGCAATCACAGATTTAGTTCGTTCCGTTGGCGGACTTGTTATCTGGGATGCATCGCATGCGGGTGGCTCAGTTGAACTTGACTTTGATGCCAACGGGGTTGAACTAGCTGTGGGCTGTACCTATAAGTATGGAAATTCCGGACCTGGAGCTCCTGCCTGGCTTTACGTCCGTAAGGAGCTTCAATCCAGCCTTCGAGTTCCAATCCAGGGCTGGTTTGCCCAGGATGATCAGTTCGCGATGGGACCAGTTTTTGATAGGAACACCGCCATTCGCGGTTTCCAGATAGCAAGCCCTTCCATCATTGGTATCCGAGCTGTTCAGGTTAGCTACGAAATGATTGAACGCGCTGGGATAACAAAGATTGCAAGGAAAGCAGCCCTTGGAACCGAGTTGATGATTGCACTCTTTGATGCCTGGCTAGCTCCGCTTGGCTTTACTTTGCTGACCCCTAGGGATTCAAATCTGCGCGGCGGGCACATCACAATTGGGCATCCGGAAGCTAAGCGAATTGCAGCCGCATTGAGAAAGTTTGCACAGGTGATTCCGGACTATCGAATGCCAAATTCGATTAGGTTGGCAATTTCGCCACTGCCGACAAGTTTTGTTGAGGTCTACGACGGCTTCCAAAGAATCAAAGAATCAGTTGAACGAAAAGATTACGAAAAAATTCAAGACAGTGGAAACAGGGTTACCTAAATGAGTCAAGAACACGACAAAGCCGTCACCTACACAAGCTACCTAAAGGTCGATGAGTTACTAGAGCTGCAACAACCACTATCTGATGGACCCGAGCATGATGAGCTTTTGTTCATAACAATCCATCAGGTTTATGAGTTGTGGTTTAAGCAGATTTTGCACGAGTGCTCAGCGCTTCAGACAACACTTGAAGAAGGCAATACCCACCGCTCACTAGCCTTGTTGGGGCGCATCAGAACCATTATGAAAACTTGTGTTGCTCAGTTGGATATTTTAGAAACCATGACCCCGTTGCAGTTCAACTCTTTCCGCGGAAGATTAAGTTCAGCTTCCGGTTTTCAATCTGCACAATTCAGAGAACTAGAGGCTGTTCTAGGAAGACGCGACCAGGCTGGCGCTGGCGCAACCCCTGGAACTGGAATGGCGATGGCCTCTCATCTAGTTCCTGGTTCTGCACCAAGAATCCGAGTTGAGAAGGCGATGAGCAGGGCTAGTTTGTACGACTCTGCTTTGAAGTACTTTTCACTTCGTGGACACCCAATTCCTAAAGAAGTTTTAAATCGCGATGTTACTCAAGGCTATGAACCAAATGAGAAGGTTCAGGATGCCCTACTGGATGCTCACCGCAGCGACCCGGAAGCCAACATGGTTGGCGAAGCCTTGGTTGATCTAGACGAAGGTTTGCAAGAGTGGCGCTACCGCCACGTGAAAATGGTGGAGAGAACCATTGGAGCCAAGATGGGTTCCGGCGGATCTTCTGGGGCTGGGTACCTATCCGGCACCTTGTTCCGCCCTGTCTTTGCAGACCTTTGGGCTATTCGCTCTAGATTCTAGAAGCGGCTCGATCAACTACGTTTTTGACCAACATGGCACGGGTCATCGGACCAACTCCCCCAGGGTTTGGAGATAGGTAACCTGCAACTTCTGCAACTTTTGGATCTACATCTCCAACCAGACTGGCTACACCATTTGTTTCAGTTCTTGTAATTCCAACGTCCAAAACTACAGCTCCAGATTTAATCCACTCTGCTTTTACAAAATGTGCAACGCCAACTGCTGCCACAACAATATCTGCTCGCTTCACAGCTTCTGGAATATTTCTACTGCCTGAGTGCAGCAAGGTCACGGTTGCATCGATGTTCTTTCGAGAAAGCAAAAGACCCAGTGGTCGGCCAACGGTTATTCCTCGTCCAATAACTGCGACTTCTTTACCGGCTAGGTCAATTTCGTAGCGACGAAGTAGCTCAACGATTCCCATTGGTGTGCAAGGAAGAGGTGATGTGATTTCACCCGAAACATTGAGCACTAGTTTTCCAAGGTTTATTGGATGTAGTCCATCGGCATCTTTGTTCGGGTCAATAGCTTCGAGTAGTTCATTGGTGTTGATTCCTACCGGAAGCGGCAGCTGCACGATATAACCAGTTACCTCAGGGGCCTGGTTCAATTCGGATACAGCCTTGAAGATATCTGCTTTTGATGCGCTTGCTGGCAAATCAATTCGAATGGAGTTCACTCCCACCTCAGCACAGTCGCGATGCTTTCCGGCCACATAAGAGTGAGATCCTGCATCATCGCCAACTAGCAAGGTGCCAAGACCAGGCTGAAATCCTTCTTGCTTGAGCTTTACCACTCGGTCAGTTAGTTCTAACTTGATGGTTTTTGCGGTGGCCCGCCCATCAAGGATGATCGCGCTCAAGGATTACCAATTCTCCAGACCCGAATAAAGCGGGAACTGGTCGGTTAGCTTGCGGACACGAGCCTGAAGAGCCGGAACATCTGGGTTTGGAAGCAGCACTTGGGCAATGATCTCGGCTACCTCAGTGAATTCAGTTGCCCCAAAGCCTCTGGTTGCCAGTGCTGGCGTGCCAATTCGGACACCAGAGGTGACAAGTGGCGGGCGAGGATCGTTCGGCACTGAGTTGCGGTTCACTGTGATTCCAACCTCGTGCAGCAAGTTTTCTGTTGTGATTCCATCAATTGGAGCGTTTCTTAGATCTACCAGTACCAGGTGAACATCGGTTCCTCCGGTCAGAATCGAAACGCCATTTGCCTTTAGGTCAGCACCAACTAGGCGGTCGGCGATTATTCTTGCACCTTCGATGGTGCGCTGCTGGCGCTCTTTGAATTCATCAGACATGGCTGCCTTGAAGGCAACTGCCTTTGCTGCAATCACATGCATTAGTGGACCGCCCTGCTGTCCTGGGAATACACCCGAGTCAACTTTCTTGGCAAGCTCCGCTTTGGAAAGAATCAAACCTGATCTAGGTCCTGCAAGTGTTTTATGAACTGTTGTTGAAACTACATCTGCATAAGGAACAGGCGAAGGATGCACTCCGGCTGCAACCAATCCTGCGAAGTGAGCCATATCTACCCAGAGCTTCGCACCAACTTCATCCGCAATAGACCTGAAGGCTGCAAAATCTAAGTGACGTGAGTAAGCGGACCAACCAGCAATCAAAACTGCTGGCTTGGTTTCAATTGCCCTGGCTCGGACAATGTCCATGTCAATCAAGTTTGTGTCAGGGTGAAGCTCGTATGCATGAGCGTCGTACATCTGACCAGAGAAGTTCAATCTCATACCGTGAGTCAAGTGCCCACCGTGAGCAAGCTCAAGACCAAGAATGCGATCACCAGGTTTTGCAAGTGCCATCATCAGTGCAGCGTTCGCAGTTGCACCAGAGTGCGGCTGCACGTTTGCGTGCTCTGCACCAAATAGTTCCTTCGCACGATCGCGCGCTAGGTTCTCTGCGACATCAACTGCTTCACAACCTCCGTAGTAGCGCTTACCCGGGTAACCTTCGGCGTACTTGTTGGTTAGAACGGAACCCTGAGCTTCGAGGACTCCTCTAGAAACGAAGTTCTCGCTTGCGATCATCTCAAGGGTGTGGCGCTGGCGGTCTAACTCTTGGGCCAGGACGGCCGCAATTTCTGGGTCAGTTTCACTAAGTGGCTTGCTAAAGCTAGACGGTAGCTTGCTCTGGGTCATTCGGGGCTCCTTATGGGTGTAGCTAGCTGAGATTGGCCCAGGCGCACGACCAAGTGACTCTTCGCTCCCCGATGGAAACCCATCTTTTAGCGCCAGTTGCGATATTGAGAGCTTATCAGCCCTATAAATCAGGCTATTTTCAACACGTTCGCAAAAAGGCGTTCGCTAAAGCGAACCTTCCATTTAGAATAGTGAAGTTGTCCGAATTACAAGAAATGAGTTTGTCGCCTTGGGGGAAATACCAATTGCTGTCCTAATTGGGGCGGGAATGATCATTTTGGGCACCGGTGTAGCCGTATGGATTGTAGTCAGCATCGTCAGGCAAAGCCGCAGGGACGAATCCTTCCCCGATTAAGCTAGGAAGTCTTATGAACAAGACTGGCCTCACTCACTGGGTTCTAACTCTGGTCTGTAAAGACCGTCCCGGAATTGTCCATGCAATCTCTGGGGCCATAGTTCAGGCCCAGGGCAACATCACCGAATCTCACCAGTTCACATCAGAAGATACTGGTCGGTTTTTCATGAGACTACAGATTGAATCCCCCGCTACTCAGGCTGAGTTGGAATCCAAAATCGCTCCAGTGACCAAAGAGTTTGCCATGGACTGGGAGCTCGATGTTGTTGGTCGAAAGATGAAAACTCTAGTTCTGGTTTCCAAATCCGCTCACTGCTTGAACGATATGCTTTTCAGGCAGCGTTCAGGTCAATTGCCAATCCTTGTCCCTAAAGTTTTGTCAAACCATGACTTACTTTCTGATCTTGCGTCCTTCTATGGAATCGATTTTGAGTCAAGCTCAATTGCATCTGAAGCGGACAAGAAATCTTTTGAGGACAAGCTTCGTTCAATTATCAAATCCGAAGGAATCGAGCTAATTGTTCTAGCTAGATTCATGCAGATTCTCAGTGCTGAGTTTTGCAAAGAGTTTGAAGGAAAGATCATCAACATCCACCACTCATTCCTTCCAGGATTCAAAGGTGCAGATCCATATGCTCAAGCTCACTCACGTGGCGTAAAGCTAATTGGCGCTACCGCTCATTTCGTAACAAGCGACTTAGATGAAGGTCCAATCATCGAGCAAAACGTTGTTCGAGTAGAACACGGCGACTCCAGAAACCACCTAGTTGCAATTGGCCAGGACATTGAGTCAAAAACTCTAAGCCAAGCAGTACGGTGGTTTGCAGAGCGCCGTGTCCTATTGGATGGTGCTAGAACCATCATTTTCAGCTAGCTATCGCACCCGGCACTCCTCGCCTGGCAACAACTAGGCCGGCAATAAGGGCGAACAGAGCCAGCCCAATTAGCCCCACAAACAAAGTGTTCGAACTCCACGGCTGCGATTTTTTCTGAGCTGGAACTACAACCGTCTGAGCTGCCTGTCGCAGTGGCGATGGCTGCGCAATAATCTCATCTGCTGGCATAACCGCATCCGCCGCAACAGGATTTTCTGGGGCCG
>JBIJAI010000018.1:0-20215 GCA_044345815.1 Rhodoluna sp.
TCCGGAGCAACTGGGGCGTCGATCTCCTGAACCGGCACAGGCGCCAACACTTCAGTAACAGGCGAAGGTTCTTGTGTTGGAGGTTGGGATGAATCCGGCTGCGAGCTAACCTGCTCTGCTTCAGGGGCTGAAGGTTCTGTAGGAGAAGGGCTTGCAGGTTCTTCAGCCGGTGGGGGAGTTGGCTCCTCGCTAGGCAAAGTGGGTTCTTCCGCTGGTGGAGCTACTGGTTCTTCGCTGGGCGGTGAAACTGGGTCCTCAAATGGTGGAGTAGGTTCGCTTTCAATAATCAATTGATAACTGATGGTTATTTGCCCAGCACCTGGTTGCACACCCTGGGTGTGAATCACATTTGTCACTAACACTGGGTCGGTGTATGAAGAACCGCCTCCGCCTCCACCGGCATCGGTGCAGCACGAGTCTGCGTCTGCGCCACCACCGCCTCCGCCGTAGTACCCGCCACCTCCGCCACCACCGCCGTGCAGTGGTCCATATCCTCCGGTTCCTCCAACACCCCAGTCGCCTGCAGTACCAGGGGTGCCTTGACCATTATTTGCTCCCCCTAAACCTCCATCGGACTGTGTGCCTCCAAGTCCGCCGAAACCCTGACCAGTTTTTCCGTTGGCGCCAACCAATCCTCCGCCGGCACCGCCACCCGAGCCAAGACCTGATCCTCGACCACCTCCACCTCCCGCGACTACGACTCTTGAAGAAAGTGCATATCCGATTCTGATGTCGCTTGCTCCACCACCGGAACCTTCGACTCCAGCCGATCCCCCAGCGGTTCCTCCGCCATTGAAGCCACCAGGGCCTCCGGCATTTGAACCTCCGGCACCACCGACTGTGATGTAGAGAATTTCTGGAACATTTGTGAATGTGCCGGTGACTCGTCCTCCTCCTCCACCTGATTTTCCACCTTGAGCACCGAGGGCTTCAAAGCGAACGTTTGTGGCGTTGGAGGGAAGTGTGAGCGATTCAATCTGACCGGTATACCCGAAGGTAATAGTGCATTGATCGTCGAAACATTCCTCGACGATGCTGGCACTTGCTGGCATTGGAGCCAGGGCTCCAAAAGTTAGAGCCAGAGCAGGAAGTAACTTAAGTGTTTTACTGGGTTGCCATTTTTTCATGGCGCAAATGTAAAACCCCTGATCGAAAATGATCAGGGGTTTTACACAGGGTGTATTACTTTAGGCGCGCAGTCAGATTTTCTGCTAGCGAAGCCATGAATTCTTCAGTGCTCTGGTAAGCCTGACCGCCACCAACAAGTGCGGAAAGGTCCTTTGTCATTTTGCCGGACTCAACTGTTTTGATTACAACATCTTCAAGAGTCTCAGCAAACTGGGCAACCTCTGGAGTTCCATCTAGCTTGGCGCGGTGCATTAGCGCGCGAGTCCAGGCATAAATTGAAGCAATTGGGTTGGTGGATGTCTTTTTTCCAGCCTGGTGTTCACGGTAGTGACGGGTCACAGTTCCGTGAGCTGCCTCAGCCAAAGCGGTCTTACCGTCTGGGGTGGTTAGAACAGATGTCATCAGACCAAGGGACCCAAAGCCCTGAGCTACGGTGTCTGACTGAACGTCGCCGTCGTAGTTCTTACATGCCCAAACGTAGCCACCTTCCCACTTCAAAGAAGCGGCAACCATGTCATCAATTAGGCGGTGTTCGTAAGTGATGCCGGCGGCCTTGAACCGGTCAGCGTACTCAGCATCAAATACTTCCTGGAAGGCATCCTTGAATGCGCCGTCGTAGGCCTTCAAGATGGTGTTCTTGGTTGAAAGGTATACCGGGTAATTTCTAGCAAGTCCATAGTTGAACGATGCCCTTGCAAAATCACGAATTGAGTCCATGTAGTTGTACATTCCCATAGCTACTCCGCCAGCTGCTGGGTAGTCAGCAATTGTCCAAGTCTGTGGCTCACCGGTTTCTGGGGTGTAAGTCATTGTGACGGTTCCCTTGCCAGGGATCTTTATGTCAGTTGCCTTGTACTGGTCTCCGTGAGCGTGACGACCGATAACAATTGGCTTTGTCCAACCTGGAACCAAACGAGGAATGTTAGAGATAATAATCGGCTCGCGGAAAACCACTCCATCAAGAATGTTTCGGATTGTTCCGTTAGGAGATTTCCACATCTTCTTGAGACCAAACTCTGCAACGCGGGCCTCATCTGGGGTAATTGTTGCGCACTTAACGCCAACACCGTGGGCCTTGATGGCATGAGCGGCATCAATGGTCACCTGGTCATCGGTTGCGTCTCTGTTTTGAACCGAAAGATCGTAGTACTCAAGGTCAACATCTAGAAACGGCAAAATCAAAGAGTCTTTGATGTTCTGCCAGATGATGCGAGTCATTTCATCGCCATCAAGTTCTACTACTTTGCCAACAACCTTGATTTTTTCCATAACCAGACTTTCAATAAATTTCCAACAAACCTTGTCTAGACTACCTAATTTGTGAACCCTTGACCTCTAGGCTCAATACCGTGAAGAGAATAACCCTGCTTTCTAAAGCTTTAGTTCTGTTACTTGTGCTCTCCGGCTGCTCCCCGAGTGAACCTAGATCCGATGTGGGCATTCAGCTGTTTATGTTCAACTGGAATTCAGTTGCTACTGAATGCGAAGAATCACTCGGTCCAGCCGGAATCTCCTGGGCTCTAGTCTCGCCGCCCCAAGAACACATAAACCAAGGGCAGTGGTGGGTCCACTACCAACCTGTCAGCTATCGCATCGAATCCAGGCTCGGTACCAGAGAGCAATTCAAGGACATGGTTTCTCGCTGTAACCGGGTGGGTGTAGAAATCATCGCGGATGCAGTGATTAACCACATGTCTGGCTCTAGCTATGGGACTGGCTGGGCCGGTTCGGAGTACGAAAAATTCAATTACCCAGAGATCTACTCCGCTGAGAACTTCCATAACTGTGCCCTTACCGAGAACAATCAGATTGTTGATTTCACAGATCGAGCTCAAGTACAAACTTGTGAACTACTTGGCCTATCTGACCTAGATACAGGTTCCGATGCTGTGCAGCAGCGCATTGTTGCCTACCTAAAAGACCTGACTTCCCTGGGGGTAGCAGGTTTTCGAATAGATGCTGCTAAGCACATCAGTGCGAAAGATTTGGAACAGATTTTTGCAGCTCTCCCAGCTGAAACCAGAGTCATGCACGAGGTTATTCGTGGAGGTGGAGAGGATGTTCAGCCGGAAGAGTATCTGACAACCGGTGAGCTTTGGGAGTTTTCGTTCTCTCGACTAATGACTAGTTTTAACATTGAGTCCGTCCCGAATTTAGAAGAATCCTTGGGCCTTGGCTACTTCATAGAAAGCTCCAAGGCTATTTCCTTCGTGACAAACCACGACACCGAACGTAATGGTCAGGCTCTCACTCCGGCATCAGCTCCGGAAGCATTCCAGCTCGCCACCATATTCATGCTTGCCAGTGATTACGGAACACCAATGTTGTATTCAGGTTTTTCTTTTACTGAGTATGACCAGGCACCTCCACTAGGTCCTGATGGCGAAGTCCTAGATGCCACCTGTGGCGATGGTCCGGGCTGGAATTGCCAACAACGAGAGCTCTCAACAGTTCAGATGATAAATTGGCGAACCAAAACGCAGAACTTGCCCGTAGAGAAATTCGTTCACAAGGAAAGCTACAGTGCCTGGAGTAAGGGCAACCTTGGGTTCTTCGCCGTGAACGCCTCGGCTAGAGATCTAAAAGGATCCTTTGAAACTTCTCTTCCTGCAGGCAAATACTGCAACATCTTGACACTTGGCTTAGGAGAAACTGCTTGCCCGGGAAGCGAAATCACGGTTTTGGAAGACGGGACTATCGAGCTCAATCTGCTTCCAAAATCCGCTATCGCGCTGCTAAAGAACTAAACCAGCGATTCGCGCCAGGCCTTATGCATTTTGGAGAATTTGCCTGAGCCAGAAATCAGGTTCTTGGGAGTGTCATCCTCGATGATCTTGCCGTGCTCCATAACCAGCACGCGGTCTGCAATAGCCACAGTTGAAAGACGGTGCGCAATGATGATTGCTGTTCTGTTGGCAAGCAAGGTCTTGAGTCCATGCTGAACCAGTCGTTCGGATGGGACATCTAGTGAGCTGGTTGCCTCGTCCAGAATCAAAACGGCCGGGTCCGCAATGAAGGCTCTAGCGAATGAAATTAGCTGACGTTGACCAGAACTAACTCGGCCTCCGCGCTTGTTCACATCGGTTGAGTAGCCATCGGGCAAGCTCATTATGAAATCGTGAGCTCCAACAGCCTTGGCAGCTTTCTCGATTTCATCTGGAGTAGCGTTTGGCTTACCGAGTGCGATGTTGTCAGCAACAGAGCCCGAGAACAGATAAGCCTCCTGGGTCACCATCACTACTGCCCTGCGCAAATCTTTAGTGCTGATGTTTTTTAGATCAACTGAATCCAGCGTGATGTTTCCCTCTGTTGGGTCATAGAACCTAGAGACCAGTTTGGCGATGGTTGACTTACCTGCACCGGTGGTTCCAACGAGTGCGATGGTTTGTCCGGCTGGAATTTCAAGTTCCAGTTTTGGAATTACCTCAATCCCGTTTGAATAGTGAAAAGAAACTGCTTCGAAACGAACTAAGCCCTTGGCGTTTTCTAGCGGCTTTACTCCAACAGCTTCGGGAACCGAAGGCCTCTCCTCTAGAACACCAGAGATTTTCTCCAGTGCTGAATTTGCAGACTGGTAAGAGTTGTAGAACATCGCAAGATCTTCCATTGGGTCATAGAACCTTCTGGCGTACAAGATCGCGGCAGTCATAACACCGATTCCAAGGGTTCCTTCAAGAACCCTCATACCGCCGGAGAGCAAAATGGCAGCAACTGTGATGTTTCCAATCACAATCAGTCCTGGATCATAGATTCCAAAAAGCTGAATCACGCGAGCGTTGATATGACGGTAGTCCTCAACCAAAACTCCATAGGTTTCCTCGTTGCGCTTTTCCTTGCGGAAAGCCTTCACAGCACGGATTCCTGTCATAGTTTCAACAAAGTGAACAATGAGTTTTGCCGAGGAAATCCTGGATTCGCGGAACATCAACCTTGAATTGACTTGGAACCAACGAGTGATCAAAAGAAGCGGAATCCAGCTCACCATCAGGATCCAGAAGCTCATCGGGTCCAGAAGTACCAGGGCGGTAGCGGTGAAGACCATAAACAGTAGCCCTGCGATCATCTCGTTGCCGCCGGTATCCAGCAGTTCCTTGATGGCATCTAGGTCGCTGGTTTGCCTGGAAATCACTCGTCCCGATGTGTACTTCTCATGGAACTCTAGAGAAAGCTTCTGCGTATGGGTGAAGATACGCTGACGAAGATCAAGCAGGACATCTTGGTTTATCTTGGCCGCAAAACGCAGGAACCAGGCTATCAGGGACGCTGTTGCAACAGCTGCAAACAAATACCCGCCAACTACCAAAAACAGCGGAGTGGTGTCTGCCTTTAGTGCAGCAGGTAAAGCCCAGTCGATTCCTAGGGCGATCAGGGCAGGTCCTGCCACTCGAAGTGCCTGCGACAAAACAACTATCAAAAGACTAAACAGCAATCTTCCGCGGACCGGATAAATCAGCGAGAAAAGAAGTTTTCGAGATCGAAGCTTGACCGCTTTCGCTTCTTCCTTGTTCAGTTCAATCTTGTCTTCGCCGGATACTCCCTGCATGCTCATCGCTCCACCTCGATTTGATTGCCTGAGGAATCGAGCGATGAAATCACGTAGCGATAGTGATCGTTAGAAGCCAGTAGTTCTGAGTGCTTTCCAACTGCAACGACTTTGCCATCTTGCATAAGGGCAACCTTGTCAGCTAGCTGCACAGTTGAAGGACGGTGAGCAACTATCAAAGCGGTGGTGTTTTTGAGAACATTTCTAAGTGCTTCTTCAACCAATGCCTCAGTTGCAACATCCAATGCCGATAGTGGATCATCAAGAACCAAGATTGCAGGTTTTGCTGCAACTGCTCGAGCTAGGGCTAGGCGCTGACGCTGACCACCGGATAGAGAAAGTCCCTCTTCACCGATTTTGGTATCTAATCCTTCTGGAAGATCGTAGACAAACTGAGCCTGGGCTACAGTGATAGCTTCTTTGAGCTCTTCTTCGGTGGATTCTTCTCTGCCGAGCAAGATGTTGTCTCGAACCGAAGCGGAGAACAACGTGGCATCTTCGAATGCCATAGCTACGTGAGTTCTAAGTTCGTTTCGAGTTAGGTCCTTGATATCCACACCGTCTATCTCGATTACGCCTGAGCTCACGTCATAGAGGCGTGAGGTCAATGCAGTGAGGGTGGTCTTGCCGCAACCGGTGATGCCAATCAGGGCAACCGACTGACCAGGCTCTAGAACTAAGTTGACCCCGTTGACGATATCCGGCTGATCTTTAGGCGAATCCGGGTAGCGGAAATGAACATCCTTGAATTCCAGCTTGCCCTTGGGCTCCTTGATGGTCTTTGGGTTCATCGGATCCTCGATGCCAACTGGCTCGTCGATGACCTCAAAAAAGCGCTGGACAGCAGTCTTGGCATCTAAGGTCATGGACAGTAAGAATCCAATGGATTCAGTGGGCCAACGAAGAACTGTTGCGGTAGCAAAAAATGCCACCAAGCCACCGACTGTAAGTGAACCATCGGCCACGAGAAAAACTCCGACCAGCATCGATAGAGCAATTGCGGATTCTGGAATTAGAAGTAGATAGACCCAAATGTTTGCAATCAGACCGGCCTTTTTCAACTCGGTTGAACGCAGGTCTTTTGCTTCCTTGGCAAACTTGCTTGCGGCGTGCTCACCGCGACCAAAAGCTTTTAGCACGCGAATACCGTGAACCGACTCCTCAACTGAAGTTGCAAGATCTCCCGCTTGATCTTGTGAGAGTCGGGCAATAGTTCCATACTTTGCCTCAAAGCGATAACCCTGAATCCAAATTGGAACCGAGATAACAAAAAAGATAAGTCCTAGTAACCAATGGAAGGTAAACAGAATAATCAGGCCAGCGATGATTGTGATTCCATTAGCAACTAGCAGCACCACTCCGAAAGAAAGCCAACGGCGAATCAAACTCAGATCCTGAGTGGCTCGAGAAAGCAATTGTCCCGAAGGCCAGCGGTCGTGAAAACTAACAGGTAGATCTTGCAGCTTCGCATAAAGAGTGCTTCGAAGACCAGCTTCAACAAATGTTCCAGGGGTAAGTACCAACCAGCGACGAAGAAGCACCATTACCGCTTCCAAAATTCCCATGATGAGAACTAGAAATACTGAGAAGTAAAGTGCATCTAGTGTTCTAACGGATTCGAGATCATTGATTAGATCGCGAAGTACTTGAGGTATGGCCAGAGCAAATCCGTGCGCCGCGACAGCGGCAACAATTCCGAGGGAGATTCGAGGAAGGGCTTTTTTCGCGTAGGGGAAAATTCGAAGCAGTGTTGCGACGGTTTTTCCCTGATTCATGATTCCTCTTGATAACTTTTTTGCCCTATTAGGACAGCCTCTTAGGCTAACACCACGGGGCTCAGATAATTCCCAGTGACCGCATAAAACTTGGGTGTTTAGTGGAAGAAGTGGCGCTCCGAGGTGAAATACATAGTTATGCCAGCAGCGGCTGCGGCCGCAATAACTTCGTCATCGCGAACTGATCCACCCGGTTGAACTACTGCTTTGACTCCGGCACGCAGCAAAACTTCAAGCCCGTCAGCGAATGGGAAGAAGGCGTCGCTGGCAGCAACTGTCCCCTTTACTCTGGTTCCGGCTCGAGAAACCGCCAATTCGCAAGAGTCCACGCGGTTGACTTGGCCCATTCCAATTCCAATAGATGCCCCTTCTTTGGCGAGCAAGATGGCGTTTGATTTAACCGATCGAACTGCTCGCCATGCAAATTCCAGATCCGCTCTGGTTTGTGGATCAGCAGCCACGCCGGTCACTAACTTCCAATTCTTACTCGAGAAGTTCTCGAAAGAATCGGTTTCCTGAACCAGCATGCCACCGGATACCTGCTTGATTTCGAAACTCTCTCTCGAATAGTTAGGTGGAAGCTGCAATACGCGGAGGTTTTTCTTGGTTAGCAAAAGCTGAAGTGCATCGATGTCGTAACCGGGGGCAACGATTACCTCGGTAAAGATGTCAGCAACTTGTTTTGCCATCTCCAGGGTGACTGTTCGGTTAGCTGCAATTACTCCGCCGTAAGCGGATGTGGAATCACAAAAGTGCGCCTTGGCGTGTGCCTCTGCAATTGGATCTACGGAGTCGGCTGATCCAATTGCAATTCCGCAGGGATTGGCGTGCTTGATAATTGCTACCGCCGGCTCGTTGAAGTCGTAAGCGGCACGAAGGGCAGCGTCGGCATCAACGTAATTGTTGTAAGACATATCCTTCCCGCCAAATTGCTTTGCTTGCGCAATTCCAAGTGAGCCTTCGAGACCTTCGGCTTTGTACAAAGCTGCAGCTTGGTGCGAGTTTTCTCCGTAGCGCAAAACGGTTGCGAGTGTTGCGTCTACTTCGAGAGATTTTGCAAAACCCGGGTTCTTGCTTGCGTCATCTGAGGATCTTCCAGCTTCGATCTTCCAAGCTTCATCGGCTGAAGTTGCCATCCAGTTAGAAACCGCGGTGTCGTACTTTGCAGTGTGTGCAAAAGCTAAAAGCGCGAGTTCCTTGCGCTGTTTTAGGCTCGTCCCACCCGATTCGATTGCCGAGATAATCTCTGGGTATTTGCCCGGATCAACAACGATGGCAACGTTGGCGTGGTTTTTGGCGGAGGCCCTAACCATTGCCGGTCCACCGATGTCTATTTGATCAATGGCCGCTTCGCCTGTGGCACCGCCTGCAATCGCCTCAACGAAGGGGTAGAGGTTTACAACAACCAGCTGAAAGGGCTCTACCTTGAGCTGCTGGAGTTGAGTCTGGTGGGAAACCAATCGAAGATCGGCAAGTAATCCAGCATGAATAGAAGGATGCAAAGTCTTTACTCGACCATCTAAGGTCTCCTCGAATCCCGTCACTTGTGAAACTTCGGTGACTGCAATACCTGCGGCGGCGATTGTCTTGGCCGTGGAACCAGTAGAAACAATCTCCACTCCGGAAGCCTTTAGTGCCTTAGCAAGATCCAGTAGCCCAGTCTTGTCGGAAACAGAGATTAGAGCGCGCTTGATCGGGACCTTATCGAAGTGTCGATAGTCGGCTGCTTTGTATTTACTTTCCATGATTTGCCTTTACCTGCTCGCCAACTCGGTGCGCTTTTCAGCTATCGACAGAACAGTATCGACAAGTAGCTTCCGCTCTTCAATCTTGATGCGCTCGTGCAGGGAATCCTCATCATCTGCTGGCATCACTGTCACGCTCTTTTGAGAGATGATCGGGCCGGTATCTACACCTGTATCCACCACGTGAATGCTTACCCCGGTCTCACGAGCACCGGCAGCTAGTGCGTCACGAACCGCGTGTGCTCCGGGAAATAATGGAAGTAGGGATGGGTGGGTGTTGATGATGTTTGGACCAAAGCTCTCAATAAAAGACGGTGGAAGGATTCTCATAAATCCTGCAAGCACAATCAAATCCGGATCAAAGTGTTCGATTGTTTCCTGAAGTTTTCTAGACCAGGCATCTACATCGGAAAATCGAGATGGTTCAACTACAAAAGTTGGTACGCCATAGAGATCGGCATGGGCCAGACCTTCAGCTGCTTTGTCTGATCCAACAGCAAGCACTCGAACTGGGTACAACGGGTGATCGGCTGCTTTAAGCAGAGCCAATAGGTTCGATCCGGTACCTGAAATCAAGACCACAACCGACAACATGCGGCTAGTTTACTGCTCGAGGTTTTGGCTCGCTTGAGTCGGTTGGCCTCGCACTAAAAAATGCCGCCAGAGTTGCAACCACGAACACTTCAACGAAGCTAACGAGCATCAAAAGCCAAGGGTTGATGCCAATTTCACTTAGCCTGCCAGGACCTGCTCCCCCCGAGGCGATAAGGGCCAACGCCCCCAGTTGCAATGAAGTGACTAAGGCGATGGATGCCCCAAGCGAAATGGCTGCTGACCAGGCGGTAGCAAATTCGAATCTGATTTCATCAGCAGATCGTCTAATCGACAAGGTGGCAACAAAAGCGGCAAGCAACACAACAACGATTGCGATCATTCCAAAATCTAGTCTTCCAACCGGCAGAGCTCCAAGAACCGGCACCGCTGGAAGAGGTCCAACTTGAGATCCGAGTGGAGAAATAAGAGATCCTGTGCCAATTGAGAAACCGACTCCGGTAAACCAAGCCGCACCAAAGATGATGATGTTTGGCAAAATGGCCAGTTGACCCGCGGTCAGCAAAATCGCACCAAGGAAGCTAACTTGCACGCTCTCGTAAAGCCTTGTGATATCGACCCAGCTAAATCCAATCAAGATGGCAATCACAAAAGCTGAGACCATAAGCAACATCACAGTGATAGCGGTTCCAGCACGAAGTGCTGGGGAAATTAGAGATCGAATACTCCAGTGCAGCTTGAGGCGGAAATCGTTGAGACTTCTTCTTATTGCGTCGCGCTCAGGGGCTTGGTCAAGAACATCACCATCGAATAGTTCATCCGGTCTTCCAAAAACTGATCCTAGGAACTGAAACAAAAAGAACAAGGCGGTCGGGAACATCACACCTTGCCACGTCACGGGATAAATTGCTGGATCAAAAGCAAGTGTGCTGATGCCTAATGAGGCCGCTCCAAAAACAAGAGTTCCTCCAAGCCAGCCAGGCCACAAAGCAGAAGATGCTAGAAATCTTTTTCCTGCTGTGTAGTAGAGCCTTGCCAGCCAAATTGTCATTCCTAGTGGAATAAGCGACACCACAAAAGTTGGAACAGCAACACCCAGGATTTCACCGTCTGGAACAACCAGTCTGGTGCCGTGGGAAAGTAGCCAAAAATCTGAGGCGGCGCGGAAGGCGACAAACCAATCTACGTTTGGGTCATTTTCAAAGATCCAGACAATTGTTAGCGGAGCCAATAGGATTCCCAGTCCAAGCAACACTCTTATCGCAGCATCGAATGCTGCGAGGAAAAATGTCTGTGTCTTATTCACTTACAAAAGTTCTTTATAAAGAACTGATTACCTCGCGCATAAGCGCCGCGGTTTCGCTTGGAGTCTTGCCCACCTTGACGCCAACTGCCTCGAAGGCTTCCTTCTTGGCCTGGGCGGTTCCGGCAGAGCCTGAAACAATCGCACCAGCGTGGCCCATGGTCTTGCCTTCGGGAGCTGTGAAACCAGCAACGTAGGCAACAACAGGTTTGGTGACATGCTGCTTGATGTAAGCGGCGGCTTTTTCTTCCGAGTCGCCTCCAATTTCACCAATCAATACAATTGCCTTAGTTTCAGGATCGTTTTGGAAAGCCTCGAGTGCGTCGATGTGCGTAGTTCCGATAACAGGGTCTCCACCAATTCCAATAGCTGTTGACATACCGATATCTCTAAGCTCAAACATCATCTGGTAAGTAAGAGTTCCGGACTTGGAAACCAAACCGATTGGACCAGGACCTGTGATATCGCTCGGTGTGATTCCGGCATTGGATTTTCCTGGGCTAATAATTCCAGGGCAGTTAGGTCCGATGATTCGAGTCTTTTGACTCTTCGAGACGTTGTATGCCCAAGCCTCTGCTGAGTCGTGAACTGGAATTCCCTCAGTGATTGCAACGGCTAGTTTGATTTCGGCATCAATTGCCTCAATCATCGCAGCCTTGGCAAAAGCAGGAGGAACAAACATTACGGTGACGTTGGCACCGGTTTCCTTCATTGCTTCAGCTACGCTTCCAAAAATCGGAAGAGTCTTGCCATCAACCTCAACGGTTTCGCCGGCCTTACGAGGGTTTACTCCACCAACGATGTTTGAGCCGCCCTTGAGCATGCGCTGAGTATGTTTCATACCTTCTGATCCAGTCATACCCTGGACGATGATTTTTGAATTCTGATCTAGAAAAATAGCCATTAGATGCTTCCCTACTTGCTTGCTAGCTCAGCTGCTTTGTCAGCAGCCTCGTCCATGGTCTCAACAACGGTTACCAGCGGGTGGTTTGCATCCGCCAAAATCTTGCGTCCTTCAACAACGTTGTTGCCATCAAGGCGAACAACTAGAGGCTTAGAAGCTGATGCACCAAGCTTGGCAAGGGCTCCAACAATTCCGTTAGCAACTGCGTCACAAGCGGTGATTCCACCGAAGACATTCACAAATACACTCTTGACCTGTGGGTCGTTCAAGATAACATCTAGGCCAGCAGCCATAACCTCAGCCGATGCGCCACCTCCGATATCCAGGAAGTTAGCTGGCTTTACTCCACCGTGACGCTCGCCCGCATAAGCAACAACATCCAAGGTGGACATAACAAGGCCTGCACCGTTTCCGATGATTCCAACTTCGCCGTCAAGCTTTACGTAGTTCAGATCCATAGCCTTGGCTTTGGCCTCAAGTGGGTCAAGGGCGTCACGCTCTAGGTCTTGTCTTTCGTGGCGGAATTCAGCGTTGTCATCGAATGAAACCTTGCCATCCAAAGCCAAGACCTTGCCATCTTCGGTAACCACCAGTGGGTTTACCTCAACGAGTGTGGTGTCTTCTTTTTTGAACACCTCATACAACTTCACAAAGATAGGAGCAACTTTGGCAGCCATCTCATCGTCAAAGCCTCCGGCTTTGGCAATTTCTAACGCCTTGGCAAGATCAATTCCCTTGACTGCATCGATGGCAATCTTCGCGAGCGCCTCTGGGCGCTCTTCGGCCAGCTGCTCAATATCCATTCCACCTTCGACGGAGCACAGTGAAAGGAAAGTTCGGTTAGATCTATCTAGCAAAACGGAGAAGTAGAACTCTTTAGCAATCTTTGCGCCTTCAGCAATCATTACGCGCTTTACTACATGACCTTTTATATCCAGTCCAAGAATCTTAGCTGCTGCTTCTTTAGCCTCGGCTGGTGAGTGGGCAACCTTTACGCCTCCAGCTTTTCCTCGTCCACCGGTTTTGACCTGAGCCTTAACAACAACAGTGCCGCCAATCTTGGCAGCAGCAGCTTCGGCTTGTTCCGGGGTGTCCGCGATTAGGCCCTGAAGGACAGGAACCTGGTACTTCTCAAAAAGATCGCGTGCTTGATACTCATATAAATCCAACTTTTAACCCGTTTCACAAATCAGAACGAATGGCTATTGCCCTTAGACCCTCAAGTTTAGAGCTTTTCGATGGGGGCTATTTTTACCACCAGTGACTTAGTGGCCCCGCCATCGAATTTGACTTCGGCCACCTGCTTGGGGCCCTCTCCTCGCGTGGAAGCAACCGTTCCTTCGCCATAGTCCGCGTGCTTGATGCGATCGCCGACTGTCAGCTGGAGAGAACTGTTATCCCTTACATCTCTAATGGCACCGGCTATCGAAGTTTTGGGCTTTAAAGATGGCGTTGGGGTTGATGAGCCCATTCCCCTGAACCCGCCTGCGATAAAGCCTCCGGATGCTCTTTCAGCACCCTCGGTTTGCAATAGTTCTGGTGGAATATCGGCCAAGAAACTACTTGGCAAAAAGGCTGTGGTTGAGCCAAACAATGTTCGCTGCAATGCGGACGTTAGGTAAAGCCTTGCCCGAGCTCTGGTCATACCCACATAAAGAAGTCTTCGCTCCTCCGCTACCCCACCTGGCTCATCGAATGATCGAACGTGTGGCAATGTTCCCTGCTCCAAGCCCACCAAGAAGATCACTTCATACTCCAAGCCCTTGGCGGTGTGAAGGGTCATTAGAGAAACGCTTCCGGAATCATCGTCAATTTCATCGGCTGCAGCCGCCAATGTTATGTCGGCTAGGTATTCAGCGATTGTGGTGTCGGGATTTTGCCTTTGATACTCGAACACTTGACCGATCAAAGCATCCAAGTTATCAACTCGTGCTTCATCCTGCGGATCGCGACTGTCCTCTAGTGCGCCACGATAACAAGAAAGATTCAGTGCAGCCGAAAGCACATCAGCAATCTTTGACTCAACCGCCATTGCATCCAAATCATTCAGCAGTTTCGAAAACGCCGTCAGGGCATTTGTGAGCTTTGGACCAAGACCCAGAGTGTCGGTTCGACCAAGTGCTTGTCGGAAAGAAATTTCCTCTCGTCGAGCAAGCTCCGCAATCTTAAGCTCAGTTTTTTCACCAATTCCCCTGCTGGGCTCATTGAGAATTCTTCTGATGGCCTCATCGTCCCTTGGGTTAGCAATTGCTGTCAGATAAGCCAGGGCGTCTTTAATTTCTTTACGCTCGTAGAACTTGAGTCCCCCGATAACCGCATAAGGAATTCGCTGGCTCTTGAGCTCCGCTTCCAAGGAAGGAGATAGCGCGTTGGTTCGATACAAAACAGCAATGTCTCGGTACGCAACCGAAGAATCTCGAAGCTCAGAGATTTGATCAACAACAAAGGCAGCCTCTGCTCGCTCATCGAGCCCTGTGAAAGAGATGATCTTTTCGCCATCGCCGGCATCGGTCCAGAGATTCTTCTCCGGGCGATCAAAGTTTTTTGAAATAACAGCATTTGCCGCCGAAAGGATGTTCTGGGTGGAGCGGTAGTTCTGCTCGAGCAAGATTGTTGTGGAGCCTGGAAAATCCTTGGCGAATTCTGCGATGTTTCGCATATCCGCCCCCCGGAAGGCATAAATCGACTGATCTGAGTCTCCAACCACGGTGATAGCGGATGGGCCTGGCAGCTCGCCGGTTGAAGGGTCGGGTTCGTTGTGGGCATCGGCTATTGGCTTGGTGAGTTCCCGGATTAGTGAGTACTGAGCGTGGTTGGTGTCCTGATACTCATCAACCAGGATGTGTCTAAAGCGCCTCTGGTACTGGGCGGCAATGTTTGGAAAAGAACGGAACAGGTATACCGTTTCGGCAATTAGATCATCGAAATCAAAGGCATTGTTCTTTCTCAACTCCTGGGCGTAGCGGGTAAAGATTTCAGCGATGGCGCGATCTTTTGGATTGCTGGAATCGATCATCGAGTAGAAATCTTCTGAGTCCTTGAGCTCGTTCTTGGCGTTTGAAATTCGAGCCGCAACGCTCTGGGGCTTTAGCCCTTCGATGTCACTGCCGGATTCGCGAATCAGTCTCTTGATTAGTGCTCTGGTATCTCCGGTGTCATAAACGGTGAAGTTTGAATCGTGGCCGAGTAGCCCCGCCTCGCGACGAAGAATCTGAAGACAAGCGGAGTGGAAAGTCTTAATCCACATTCCATCGGCAACACTTCCAAGCAGCGCGTGAACGCGCTCCTTCATTTCATTGGCTGCTTTGTTTGTGAAAGTGATAGCAAGAATCTGCGATGGCCAAGCTTCTTTGTTATCCAGCAGGTGAGCGATTCGGTGAGTAAGAACCTTGGTCTTTCCAGAACCAGCACCAGCGACAATCAAAAGTCCTGGGCCGCGATGAGTCACCGCAGCAACCTGCTGCGGATTTAGACCTTCAAGGAGACTCTGGTTCATGACCTGCCAAGCCTAGGCGGTGCCATCGACAATGCTGCGCAGTAGGTCAGGCTGATCAACAAAGATGCCATCTAGCCCAGCTAATGCAACTTTTGCAAAGTACTCATCTACGCTCTCGGTTGCGTCCTCTGCTTTCAAGGTCCATGCGTAGACTTCCAAACCGGCGGCTTTGGCCAGTTCAATAGAGCCGTTAGAGATGGTGTGGGTTCCGGTTTCATCTTTTTCCAGGAGCAATGGGAGATCCAAGCTGACCCCGCCAAAGTCGTTTGCTATCTTCTCGAGATAGCCGGAAGTTAGCCTGTCTTTATTTTCAGGAAGCCGGACCTGCTCGGTCAGAAAGACATACTTCTTATCTGCGCCGCAAGCGGCTTTTAGAAGCAGCAGCATCTCGTAGTCAAAGCTTTCAATAACTATCTTGATTCCGCGGTCTTTCCAGTCAGAATTTCCTAGTTTCTTGCTCAAGATGCCAGCAATAGCCATACCCCTGGTGGTGAAGTGCATACCGTGCTTTACCTCTATAACAAGAGTCTTTTGGTCCATAAACGCGGCTGCGAGTAGCTGATCGATGGTTGGAATCTTGAATTCACCATCGAATTTGGCGCTACCTAGTCGCACTTCCGGCAATCGTTCAATTGCTCTGACCTGTGCTAGTTCATCAAGATCAAAATCTTCGCTAAAAAATCCGTTTTCTGTGATGCCATCCGAGTAGCCAGCCCGGGAGCGATCGGCAAACTCAGAGTGGGATTCGATGTCTGTGGTTCCATTGAGCCAGTTCTCATGGCGGATGATTAGCTCGCCATCTTTGGTCGGAACTAAATCGCACTCCACACCGTCTGCCCCTTGAGCGATAGCCAGCTCGAATGCTTCCATGGTGTTTTCAGGGCGATAGCCAGACGCACCGCGATGACCAAAAACTAGCGGTTGCAAGCAGCTACTCCCACTCGATGGTGCCAGGTGGCTTTGAAGTTACATCAAGAACAACTCGGTTAACGCCTTCAACTTCGTTGGTGATGCGGTTAGAAATTCTTGCAAGCACGTCGTAGTCGAGTCTGGTCCAATCCGCAGTCATCGCATCCTCACTTGAAACAGGACGCAAAACAATTGGGTGTCCGTAGCTTCGACCATCGCCTTGAACACCAACGGAACGAACGTCGGCAAGTAATACAACTGGGCACTGCCAAATCTCGGCATCTAAACCAGCAGCTGTTAGTTCTTCCCGAACTATGGCATCGGCTTTTCTAAGTAGGTCAAGTCTGTCCTTCGTGATTTCACCAACAATTCGAATCCCAAGGCCAGGGCCTGGAAATGGCTGACGCTGAACAATTTCAGCTGGCAGGCCTAGTTCTTTTCCAATCGCGCGAACCTCATCTTTGAAAAGCGTGCGGAGTGGCTCAACAAGTTCGAACTGTAGATCCTCTGGAAGGCCGCCAACGTTGTGGTGAGACTTAATTCCTGCGGTTGCTCCGCCGCCTGATTCAACAACGTCTGGATACAAAGTTCCTTGAACAAGGAACTTGATTGGACGGTTATCTGCCTTAGCCTCGGCAATCATTTCAGCCTGGGCCTGTTCGAAGGTTCTGATGAACTCTCGACCAATGATTTTGCGCTTAGTTTCAGGATCTGAAACCCCAGCAAGGGCAGCAAGGAACTTCTCTTCTGCGTTTACAGTCACTAGGCGAATACCGGTGGCTGCCACGTAGTCCCTTTGAACTTGTTCGGCTTCACCCTCGCGAAGTAGGCCGTGATCAACAAATACGGCAACTAACTGATCTCCTACGGCCTTGTGAACCAGTGCTGCCGCTACCGCAGAGTCGACTCCACCAGAGAGGCCGCAAATGACTCGATCCGAGCCAACCTGGGCTTTGATCTTGGCCACTTGTTCAGCGATAACGTTGCCCGAATTCCAGTCAGCTGGAATGCCCGCTGCTTTGTGCAGGAAGTTTTCAAGAACGTTTTGGCCAAACTGGGAGTGTTTTACCTCTGGGTGCCACTGCACACCGTAAATCTTTTTTTCACTCGACGCGAAAGCAGCCACTGGGGTGGTGTCGGTCGAAGCCAAAACCTCAAAGCCATCAGGTGCTTTCACAACCTGATCGCCATGGCTCATCCAGCAAGTTTGTGCAGCGGGTTGCCCGCTGAGAATTTCTCCGGCAGCAGAAACCTTCAGATCTGTTGCCCCGTACTCGCGCTTTCCAGTTTTGTCTACTTGTCCGCCAAGCAAGTTAGCAAGAGTTTGGAAGCCGTAGCAAATTCCAAGAATTGGAATTCCAAGTTCCAAGATGGCTTTGTCTAGTTGAGGTGAGCCTTCTTCGTAAACACTGGATGGACCACCCGAGAGAATTATTGCTAGTGGGTCTTTAGCTTTGAGCGCTTCCGCGCTGATGTTGTGGTGGACAATTTCGGAATAGACACCGGCTTCGCGAACGCGACGAGCAATTAGCTGCGCATACTGCGCACCGAAATCAACAACCAAAACTGGGCGGTTAATCTTTGCCGTCCCATCCTGCTTGGCGCATTTGTTCTTGGGCGATTTTGGTGTATCGAGCCTCGGTGTAGAAAGAAAGGAAAGGGACAATTCCACCGGACGCGATGATCAGGAATCGAAGGAAGCTCCAGCGCATCAATGTCCACATTCTGAAATCAGCGAACAAATACAAAACATAGAGCCAGCCGTGAACAACCAAAATGGCAACGGTTAGATTCAGCCCGGATTCGGGTAGGCCCTGCCCTTCGTTTAGGTAAGGCTCTAAAGTGACCAGTCCGTTTGGGCCAAAGGCCCAAAGGTCGTATCCGACCATCGCACCATTTGTGACAACTTCGAGCCGACGAATTCCCCAAGTGATCATAAGAAGAAGTAGGAAGCCGCCGGTAATAAAGGAGGAAACCTTGAAAAGCTTCAGGGCCTTGGCAATCGCAGGCAAAGACGCTGGATTTAGGGGCCTGGACATACCCCCAAGTTTACTTGCTTGGCAGCACCACTACTTTGATGGCTTCTCCTGACAGCACGGCCTCGATACCCTGCTGGACATCGGCCAAACCAACCCGAGTTGTGATCAAGTCAGCGACTTTGACCTTACCCGAGGCAATCAGAGCAAGAGCCTGTCGGTTGTGAGAAGGCGATGAGCCGTTGGCTCCCATCAACATCAGCTCTTTGTAGTGCACAAGGTTCGAATCAGCTGAAATCATCGGCTTGTCTTTTGGCAATCCACCGAAGAAGCTAATTCGTCCGCCAGGACGAGCCATTTCGATTGCCTGCTCCTGAGCTTGACCGGATGGGGCTGCGGTGATGATCACCGAAGGCCCCTTTCCATCAGTTTCCGCCTTGATTATCTCCGCAAGGTTTTCTGTGGACATATCGATTGCACGATCTGGCTTTACTACATCTGCCGAAAGCTTCAGTCTTCCGCCGTTGATATCTGCAAGGAAAACCTTCTTGGCTCCCATTGCGCGAGCTAGACGAACGTGAAGGCAACCGATTGGACCTGCTCCCATCACAAGTACTTCATCTCCTTCACCTACGCGAACTAGTTCCTGTGCATTTAGCGCACAAGCTAATGGCTCCACTACTGATGCTTCTTCGTAGCTCACACCTTCTGGAATATGGTTTAAACCGTCAACACGGATTACTTCGTTAGGCACAATCATGAATTCAGCAAAGCCACCTGGGAATTGGTAACCCATCGAAAGTTGGTTAGGACAAATTGTCATCTTTCCGGCAAGGCATGCCCAGCAGGTTCCACAAGGAATTGCTGCAATAACCTGAACGCGGTCGCCCACCTTCACGGAAGTTACCTCAGCACCAACAAAAACAACTTCGCCGGCAATCTCATGGCCAATGATTTGTGGTGGGGTAAGGCGCGGGTGACCGTGATTAAAAATCTTGGCGTCGGTGCCGCACGTGGCGCAGGCGTGAATGCGTAGCTTTACTTCGTTAGCTCCAGCTTCTGGTTCTGGGACCTCTTCAACTTTTAGATCCTGTACCCCGCGGTAAATTGCTGCCTTCACGTGTGTTGTTGCCTTTCTAGATGTTGATTAGTTCAAGTAGTTCTGTGGTTGAAGTACTCTCCATGAGGGATTTGTAAGAGCTTGGGTCCAGCAGCTTTTCAGCAAGATTCCCCAGTAGCTCTCCGTGCTCGTCCCCCTTGGCGGCAATTCCAATACAAAGCTTTACTTCCTCGCCATCCCACTCAACCGGCTCTAAAAATCGAACAAAGACCAGTTGAGCAAAGTTGACGTATTTCCTTGATACGTCGGTGCCATGGGGAAGAGATACCCCTTCGCCCATGTAGGAAGAGATTATGTTCTCTCGCTCCCACATCGCATCGATGTATCCACTCTCCACGGCCCCGAGGCCCTGAAGCAGTTCTCCGCACAGACGTACGGCCTCCTCTCGCGAGGAGGCCGCAGCGCCTAAGCGAATTCCGGCCAACTGTAAAAAGTTAGTCATCCGAAATGTTGTCGCCATTCAAGATGGCGTCGACAACTCCCTGGATCTTTGGATCTCCCAGAAACATGTCAAACACCACAACCGGGGTTTTTGGCATGGCCTGCTTGGCACGCTGACCAAGACCGCGGTGACAAAGCACCACGTCAGGATCGGCATCTTCCAATTGGTTCACCGGTGAGTGTGTAACTTCTACGCCATGCGCTTTCAGCTGCTTTGCCAATTGCTTGGCAATCATCACGCTTGAGCCCATGCCGGCTTCACACGCCACCACTAACTTTTTTACCTTTGCTCCGGAAATTGAAGACATGGCTTTTTCTAGCCC
>JBIJAI010000040.1:0-6037 GCA_044345815.1 Rhodoluna sp.
TGATGTACCAGGCTGGGTGCTTATCACCTTAATGACTGCTGGGTTAGTTGTGGTTATGTGGTCCTTTGCGGGCCCTGCCCTTCAGGGAGTTTTTCAGCAAGCGATGAATCGTGTGGTCAGCTTCTAAGTCGGATGGATCTGCTGTCACGGATTTTGTTTTAGCTGCATTTCCAATGTTGGCAATCTTCGTGGCAACCATATCCATTACCCTCGGGTCATATGCCCGACTGGTACTGCTGGATTCCACTATTGAGGGGGCAAGGTATGCCGCACTTGCTGATCAAGAGCTAGCGTCGGGAATAGCAAAGACCAAGCAATTAGTAATTGCGGCGCTTGGACCAGAAGTTCGGGTGGATGTTTCTGGGAGCCTTTTTAGCATCGGAAATGTCGAATCCGTGAGGTTGGTATCAACCTTGGGTCTTAGTTTGTTTCCGGGCAGCAACCTCTTGAGCGTATCTTCGGTGGCCACGCGTGAAAACGAATACTAGCCCTACTTCCGAGCACGGCTCGGCCATTGTAGATCTAATTGGCTTTGGTGTGATGCTTCAAATTCCAATCCTGATGTTTGCAACCTTTGCTATCTCCACTCAGCAACAAAGCTTCGCGGTCGAATCAATTGCAAGACACGCACTTCGAGCCCATTCATTGTGGCCAGTCAGGGAGAGCACTCAAGAAGTTGTCCTAGAAATAGCGAAAGAGTTTGGGATTGCACCAGAGCGCGTGAATTGGGATTTGTGGTGCACTCCTAACCCAAACTGTTTAGAGCCAAGTTCTACCGCACGTATTGAAGTTAGATATGGGGAGCTCGTTGCGTACGCAAGTCAGCGATTCTGATGTAAATCAGCAAGGCTCGCTTGCACCTCTAGGAATCGGTTTAGCGATGCTCTCACTTACTACCGTTCTAGCGATCCTGGCTTCAGGAAGCTTGTATTTGACAGAGCGGCGACTAACAACTGTTGCCGAGTCAATTGCAATTGCAGTTTTGGTTGAAGCAAAAGGCAATCTATCGCAGTCACTTCGCCCTTTGGCTAGGAGCTGGCTTGAAGAACAACCGCTTCGGGGCCTTTATCAGGTTGAACTGATCGAAGCTTCCTCAGTAGATCAGAAAACGGTGCGAGTGCGGCTATGCAGCAGTTCTAGGCCAATTTTTGCAAACTACATGTTCTCTGAAATTGGCAGAGTCTGCTCGGAAGCTTTGGCTCGGCGAGGTAGATAGCGATGGGCCATCGCTGCTCCAATAATTCCTGCACCCGTGAGGGCAAACATCGCACTGGCTAAACCAAATGCAGCAGCGGTGAGCGAGATAAGAATAGGGGTAACGGCAACACCTGCATCTACCAGGAGTCGGTAAGAGGCCAGGAACTCGTTTCGTTCTCCTTTGGGTGCTAAATCGGACCCAATCACGAGGATGATTCCGCTACCAACGCCATTGGCAAGCGACATGACAAGTGCAACGGCGAGAAATGTAGTTGCATCAGTTGCCACAGTTAGAAGTGAAAAAGTAAAGGAAAGCCCAAGCAAAGTCGGCAGCGCCGACCAGCGCCGACCGAAGCGATCCATTATTTGTCCCGATGTGTATGAAAGGGCAAGATCAAGCGCTCCTGCTATACCCATGTATAGAGCGGTAGCTGCTGGTGATAATCCGATGTGCAAGGCCCATAGTGGAAGTCCAACAATTCTCGCGGTTCGAAGCCCGCCCATAATCGCCGAGACCACACCAAGGGTGGCAAGTTTCTTGGATTCTCTCTTGGCGACCATCCAAGTTGCTCCAGGTTTGGTGCCAGGGGTATTTGGCATTAGATCTGGTTTTACAAAGACCAAGACCAGTGCAGCTAAAGCACAAAAGATAACGGCGTTCCAGTAAACAGCTCGAACATCAAAGAGCGTAATAAGTAGTGCACCAATCATCGGCCCGAAGAAGTGACCTGCTCTAAAGACCCCACCAAGAATTGAAAGCGATCTGGCGCGATGTGAGTAAGGAACCGCCTCAGTCAAAAACGAATGTCTTGCTAGCGCGAAAACCGAAACGCTCGCACCGAGTAGGAACATGCCAAGGCCTAGCATCCACAGGTTTGTTGAAAGTAAAGAGACAAGAACACCAACGCTTCCAACAGCGGCCGCCGAAAGCATTGCTTTGCGTTCCCCGATGGCATTAATCAGCCTGGCTGCAGGAATATCTGCCGCGAGGGTCCCAACCATTACTAGGCCCGTGATGATGCCTGCGGTAGGAAGGTTCGCGCCGAGAGCTTGGGCACTAGCGGGAATGATTGGTAGCAGGCTGCCTTCGCCGATGCCAAATAGCAGTGACGGGGTGAATACCGGAAAGTTCAAGCTTGAGATCTTGAAGTCCTTGGTGTTTGCAGGCACCTGACAATTATGCTCCTGACTTAGACTTGGAAAATCATGTCGGAACTAGATCTAGCAACTGAAATCAAGACGCTTCGGCAGCTGTTTGCAACCATAAAAGAGGTAATAAACCCTGCAGCCCTGCAGGTAGAAGTGGATTCCTTGCGAGAGCAGGCATCTGCTGGAAACTTGTGGGATGACCCAGAGCGTGCTTCCAAGATAACTTCGTTATTGTCCAGATCTCAGGACAAGCTGGACATGATTGTCTCGGTTGAAGCGCGAATGGATGACCTCGAGGTTTTGATTGAGATTGCAAACGATGCCTCTGACGCTCAGACCAAAACCGAAGCTAAGAAAGAACTTGCCGATCTTGAAAAGCTAGTTGGCGAACTTGAAATTCAAACGCTGCTCAGTGGTGAGTACGACTCAAGGGCGGCGGTAATCACAATTCGTAGCGGCGCCGGCGGAGACGATGCAACAGATTTCGCCGAGATGCTAATGAGAATGTACATCCGCTACTGCGAGCAGAAGAAGTACCCGGTTCAGGTTCTGGATATCTCGCATGCAGAAGGCGCCGGAATCAAATCCGCAACTTTTGAAATCGATGCTCCATACGCCTACGGTTCACTATCTGTAGAAGCCGGCACTCATCGCTTGGTGCGCATGAGTCCTTTCAACGCAGCTGGAAAGCGTCAAACTTCTTTTGCAGCGGTCGAAATCGTGCCTCTGGTTGAGCAGACCGAGGCAATAGACATTCCAGAAGCCGACATTCGAGTCGATCTTTTCCGATCTTCAGGCCCAGGTGGCCAATCTGTTAACACAACCGACTCCGCAGTGCGCATCACTCACATTCCAACGGGCACGGTAGTCAGTTGCCAGAACGAGAAAAGTCAGATTCAAAACAAGCAGGCTGCTATGCGTGTTCTGCAGTCCCGACTGTTGGAAGTGCGAAGGCGTGAAGAAGAAGCCACCAAAAAGCAATTGGCTGGAGACGTCAAAGCTTCCTGGGGAGAGCAGATGCGAAGTTACGTCCTAGCTCCATATCAAATGGTTAAGGATTTGAGAACTGAGTACGAAGAGAACAACCCTCAGTCGGTATTTGATGGGGGACTCGACGGATTTATAGCCGCGGGAATCCGCTGGAGAATGCGATCTCACGCTTAGGCTTGAGACACGATGATCAGCGTTCAAAACGTCACCAAAAAATACAAGGGAACCCCTAGACCAGCACTTGACCAGGTAAGTCTGGAGATTGAGAAAGGCGACTTCGTCTTTTTGGTTGGCGCTTCGGGTTCGGGCAAATCAAGCCTGATGAGACTGATGCTTCGAGAAGATATTCCAAACAGTGGCTCGGTACACGTTCTCGGTGAGAACCTAGTCGGCCTGCCTGCAAGACGAGTTCCTTTTTTTCGCAGGAAGCTCGGAGTTGTGTTCCAGGATTTTAGACTTCTACCAAACAAAACTGTCGCGCAGAACGTAGCGTTCAGTCTCGAAGTAATTGGTAAATCGCAAGGCTTTATTCAAGAAGCAGTCCCTGATGTACTGGGCTTGGTTGGCTTGGCCGAAAAAGCAGACCGCCTTCCCAGTGAACTTTCCGGTGGCGAGCAACAGCGTGTTGCATTAGCAAGAGCAATTGTAAACAAACCAGCAATTTTGCTAGCTGATGAGCCAACTGGAAACTTGGATCCAACCACCAGCGAGGGAATTATGTCGCTTATTAATTCGATTAATCTAGCCGGCACAACAGTAGTGATGGCAACACACGATCGTTCGATCGTGGACAAGATGCAGCGTCGGGTGGTTGAGCTAAGTCAAGGTCAAATCGTTCGCGATCAAGCAAGCGGTGGCTACGGAGTTCGAGCTTAGTCATGCGATTTGGATTTATGTTCTCCGAAGTTGGCCAAGGCCTGCGAAGAAATATCGCCATGGTCATCAGCATCATTCTCGTGACTTTTATCTCTTTAACATTTGTAGGAACCGCTTCTTTGCTTCAGCTGCAGATTGGCCAGATGAAAAACTACTGGTACGACAGAGCGCAGGTAGCGATTTATCTCTGCACCGATGTTTCTCCGGAGGCAACTTGCCCAAGGGGAGAAGCGTCAGGGGATGTAAAGGCTGAAGTCCAGGACAGACTCGACTCAGCTACCCTGAAACCGTTTATCGAGGAGTACTACTTCGAAGATCACGATCAGGCATATGCAAATTTCCAGGAGCAGTTTTCAGGAAATGCTGTGGCCCAGTACGTCCGTGCCGAACAGTTGAACGAGACCTATTGGGTAAATCTCTATGATCCCAATCAGTCTCAAATCATCACAGAAAGCTTCACCGGTCTTGCAGGCGTTGAAGAGGTAAGGGACCAGCGCAGCTATCTTGATCAGATTTTCAACATTCTAAACATCGCCTCACTGGCTGCAATTTCAATTGCAGCGTTGATGTTGGTTTCCAGCGTGCTGCTTATTTCGACCACCATTAGGCTTTCGGCTTTCTCTAGAAGGCGAGAACTGGGAATCATGCGACTGGTCGGTGCTAGCAATTTCTCAATTCAGCTGCCCTTCATTCTTGAGGGAGTGGTGGCAGCGCTAATTGGAAGCTTGTTAGCTGCGGGAGCAGTTTTGGGCTTGGTGTCGTTCTTTGTTCAAGGGTTCCTGGCCGAAAGACTTCCTTTCACTAGCTTTGTGAGCCTTAGCGATGGCATGCTTGTAGTTCCGCTATTAATTGCGGCCGGCATCGTGTTGGCTGCAGTGGCTTCGGGGCTTGCGATCCGACGCTACTTAAAAATCTAGGAGTCGATCGTGCCGAGAGAGCGTGGCCAGCAAGTGGTGGCCACCAATCGTAAAGCCCGTCACGACTATCACATCGAAGATGTCTATGAAGCAGGCATTGTCCTAACTGGAACTGAAGTGAAGTCGTTGCGGGCTGGTCGCGCATCCTTGGTGGATGGATATGCAACGATCGAACGTGGTGAAGCCTGGCTTGAAAATGTTCACATCCCGGAGTACACCCAGGGAACTTGGACCAACCATTCGACTAGGCGACGTCGTAAGTTGCTTCTAAATCGAGTCGAGATAACAAAACTCACAGGAAAGATAAAGGAATCGGGTTTTACACTCGTTCCGCTCTCTCTTTACTTCAAAGATGGCAAGGCAAAGGTTGAGATAGCGCTGGCTAAGGGTAAGAAAGACTACGATAAGCGCCACGCTTTAAAGGAGCAGCAGGACAAGCGAGAAGCTGCTAGAGCTATGTCCACCAAGGGTAAAGAGTGGTAGCCCTTCCTTTTGTCACTTCTCCGCGATAGAATGAAAGACTGTCGAAAGGCAGTTTGAAAACTAAACATGGGGATGATCGGTTTCGACGGTTTTTGCAGAAACTGAATGAAGCGGGTCGAGAATGCAGAGTTATCTCGTTAACGTCCTCTGCAAACTATAGGTGCCAAATCTAAGAGCACCGACTTCGCCCTAGCTGCATAAGCTAGCCTCGAGGTCCGTCAGCCTAAATTTGATTTCGTTTTAGGTCCTGGCGTCATTTAGAAATCTTGCTGGGTAGCTACGCCTTAGGGCTACTTGGGACTTTTACTCAGGCTGGGCTCGTCGGTTAGGTCGCTTCAAGTTATGACCGGAGTCGAGTAAAACAGTATTGAAGCTACACCCGTAGAAGAGTCAGAATCCAAATATCGGACGGGGGTTCAATTCCC
>JBIJAI010000041.1:0-5971 GCA_044345815.1 Rhodoluna sp.
ATTTGTTTTGAATTTGATACAGCGACAAAGGAAGGTCCTTGTAGCTTGAGTACATATCCTTCACCAGCAGTGTGAAGACTTCCTCGTGGGTCGGTGCCAACAAGTAGTCGGCTTTCTTGCGATCCTGAAGACGGAAAAGATTATCTCCATACTCGGTCCATCGACCGGTTGTCTCAAAAGGCTCTCTAGGAAGCAATGCTGGGAAGAAAACTTCTTGAGATCCCGCGTTAGCCATTTCTTCGCGGACGATCTTCTCGATCTTTGCCTTAACCAAAAGTCCCAGGGGAAGCCAAGTGTAGATTCCGGGAGCAGCTCGCCTGATGTAGCCGGCGCGAAGCAACAGCCTGTGACCTTGAACATCGGCATCGGAAGGGTCTTCGCGAAGGGTACGAAGAAACAGTTGGCTCAGGCGGATAGGCATGGGCTCAATGTTACCCGTTGGGAGCTATTTATCTTTTACTAGCACCTGTGGTGAGCCAACTAGAGCTGGGTCCATCTCAGCAGCTAAACGGTTGGCTTCTTCAATAAGGGTTGCAACAATCTCGCTCTCAGGCACGGTCTTGATAACCTCACCCTTCACGAAAATCTGACCTTTACCGTTTCCAGAAGCAACTCCAAGGTCCGCTTCACGGGCTTCACCTGGTCCATTTACTACACAACCCATAACAGCTACGCGAAGTGGAACGGTTAGCTTCTCAAGTCCGGCTGTCACATCATTGGCAAGTTTGTAAACATCAACTTGGGCACGACCACAGCTTGGGCAACTAACGATTTCAAGCTTTCTTGGGCGAAGGTTCAAAGATTCAAGAATCTGTGATCCGACCTTCACTTCCTCCGCAGGAGGTGCTGAAAGGGAAACTCGAATGGTGTCCCCGATTCCCTTTGACAGCAAAGCACCAAATGCAACAGAGGACTTGATGGTTCCCTGGAAAGAAGGTCCAGCTTCAGTCACACCAAGGTGAAGTGGCCAGTCTCCTCGCTCGGCAAGAAGCTCGTAAGCGCGAACCATAACTACCGGGTCGTTGTGCTTGACGGATATCTTGAAATCGTGGAAATCATGCTCCTCGAACAAGCTTGCTTCCCAAACAGCTGATTCAACAAGTGCCTCAGGGGTTGCCTTGCCATACTTTTCCATAAGTCTTGGATCAAGGGATCCAGCGTTAACGCCAATACGAATTGAAATACCTGCTGCCTTGGCAGCCTTTGCGATTTCACCAACGTGGCCATCAAACTGACGAATGTTTCCTGGATTTACTCGAACCGCTCCGCAGCCTGCATCAATTGCCTGAAAAACGTATCGTGACTGGAAGTGAATGTCGGCAATTACCGGAATCTGAGATTTCTTTGCGATGATGTGCAGCACATCGGCATCATCTTGAGATGGGCATGCAACTCGAACGATGTCGCAACCGGTCGCGGTGAGCTCGGCAATCTGCTGAAGGGTTCCGTTGATGTCGGTGGTTGGCGTTGTGGTCATTGACTGCACCGAAATTGGCGCATCGCCACCGACTGGTACTTTGCCAACCATAATCTGACGTGTTTTACGTCTTGGGGCAAGAACTGGAGGTGGGCCCTTTGGAAGACCAAGATTTACCGCTGGCACAATGCTCCTTTATAGCGCTTCGTTCTAGTTAAAGCATAAGCAGTATTTGTCGAAACCCTGAAGCTCTAGCCAAACAGCGAGATAGGGTTCACTAAATCCGCGGTAATCAGCAATACCGATACCACCAGCAAGGCAATAAAGACAAAATACGTCAAGGGCATAAGTAGCGCTGTATCGGCTGGGCCTGGGTCTTTTTTGCCAGCAATCCGATAGAGCCCACGCTTGATGCTCTCGTAGATTCCCCCGGCAACGTGCCCGCCATCTAATGGCAATAAAGGAATCATGTTGAATACAAAAAGTGCAAAGTTCAATGATCCGAGAATCTGAATGCCAGTTGCTAACTTGTCAACAAAACCGGCTTGATCCGAAGCTGCTACTTCCCCAGCCACCTGACCGATTCCAACAATCGAAATTGGCCCGTTCGGATCTCTTTCACCTCCGCCAAAAGTAATTGCCGTGACTTCAATCACTTCTTGCGGAAGTCTCAAGATCAATGTTCCGATTTGAGCAATGGTTGAACCAGATGCTTCAAGCGATTGAACGAAAGGAACTGGCTTTCTCTCAGGAGTAAGGAAAACACCAAGAAATGGTTGCGGTGCGTAAACCATATCTCCTGCCTCATCCAATATGGGACTGCCAAGCGAATCAAACTGTGGGCGCTGCTGCAACACAGCAGAGACGGTCATCTTGATAAGTTCACCGTCGCGGCGAATCTCAAATTCAGCCGTTGGAGTGGCAGTTAGAAGGTCCCTGATCTGAGACCAATCGGTCGCTGGATTTCCTGCAACGGAGACAACTTCGTCTCCAGCCTTTAGTCCTGCGATGTGAGCGGGGGTCTGTTCAGAAACGGGGCAGGTAATGCTCTTGTTATCAAGGCAAACAGAAACCGCCTCAATTTTGAGTGAGCTTTGATAAATGCCAAATCCCGTAAGTGCAATCGTGGTCAGCACAACGCCAAGCACTAGGTTCATAAATGGCCCGCCAAGCATGATGATCATGCGCTTAGCTACGGTAAGTTGATAGAACTTTCGGTTCGTATCCTTTGGGGTTTCGTTTTCAGAGTGGGCAAGCCGCGCCTGGCTAATCATGTCTTGAAAAAAACCCTTTTTGGTTTCTGGCTTTTTAGCCGGTGGATACATGCCCAACATGGCGATATATCCGCCAAGAGGAAAAGCCTTTAATCCGTACTCAGTCTCCCCAACCTTCTTGGAATAAAGAGTTGGGCCAAAGCCGATCATGTATTTGGTGACCTTGACGCCGAACAACTTGGCCGGAACTAAATGACCAATTTCATGAATACCAATCGAAACGCCAATGCCGATCACAATAAAGACGATGCCGGCAATGTACAGAAGGGTTTCGCTCACGCCACCAAATCTAGCTCAGGCCGATTGCAATTCAGGGGTAGCTTTGGTGATTCTGGGGAAACTAGCAGGCCTTGGCTATTTGAGCGTCGGTTCTATCCCTTGCCCACTTCTCAGCTGCCAGCACAGATTCAAGTGTTAGTTCTTGCTCTGGTGCGTGGGCCTCGACCGCGCGCTCGATCAAATCGGTGATTTGATCGAACGATATTGCACCCTGATGAAATGCCATCACTGCTTGTTCGTTGGCAGCGTTGTAAACCGCTGGATAGCTCTTGCCAGCTAACCCAACTTGACGAGCCAGACGAACTGCCGAGAATACAGTCTCGTCTAGTGGTTCAAAGTTCCAAGTGTGTGATCGGGTCCAATCAACCGGATTTGACACTGAATCCAATCGATCTGGCCAAGAAAGGCCCAGAGCAATAGGCAGTTTCATATCCGGCGGTGAAGCCTGAGCAATAACTGAACCATCAACAAATTCGACCATGGAGTGAATCACGGATTGAGGGTGAACTGTCACTTCAATGCGCTCAAAAGGGATGTCGAACAGTAAGTGAGCCTCAATCAGCTCAAGGCCTTTATTCACTAGAGATGCAGAGTTGGTGGTCACCACCTGTCCCATAACCCAAGTGGGATGAGCAAGAGCCTCTGTGGGGGTCACTTTCGAAAGCTGCTCTTTGCTGAAGCCACGAAATGGCCCGCCCGAGGCGGTGAGAATTAGCTTTCGAACCTCAAGTTTTGATCCAGAGCGAAGACACTGAGCAATCGCAGAGTGCTCGGAATCAACCGGAACGATTTGGCCGGGGGCAGCAAGGCTTGTGACTAGTTCCCCACCAACAATCAGAGACTCTTTGTTTGCGAGCGCTAAGGTTTTGCCGGTTTTGAGTGCCGCAAGGGTTGGGGCAAGTCCAATGGATCCAGTAATGCCATTTATGACTACATCAGCCTCAGTTTCTTCAACCAAAACCGTGGCTGCGGCAGAGCCCAAAACCGCTTTAGATTCAGAAAGTGAAAAGTGCTTACGCTGAGCCTCAAGCGCTTCCGAGTTTGAGCCGGCAGCTAAGCCCACAACCTGAAACTTGTCAGGGTTTTTATCAATAACCTCGATGGCCTGGGTGCCAATTGATCCAGTGGATCCAAGGATTATGACGCGACGCATTTACCCATATTGGCATGCCAGCGCCAATAAATAGACAGGCGTAGAATCTAACCATGACAACACTAGAGATCACCCAAGAGCGCAAACTAGTCACAGCCATTCCAGGACCTAAGTCCCAGGAACTACATAAAAAGAAGCTTCAGGAAGTTAGTGCCGGCGTTGGCAACCTGCTTCCGGTCTACATCGACCGCGCCCACGGCGCAGTTCTAGTTGATGTTGATGGAAACCAGCTAATCGACCTAGGTAGCGGAATCGGTGTTGTCACCATCGGTCACACAAACCAGCAGCTGGTTGATGCTGTTATGGAGCAGGTCCAAAAACTTACCCACACCCTCTTTACTGTCACCCCATACGTCCCTTATGTGCAGGTTTGTGAAATCCTAAACCGCCATACTCCAGGAAACTTCGAGAAGCGCTCCGCTTTGTTCAACTCAGGTGCAGAAGCAGTCGAGAACGCAGTAAAGATTGCCCGCAAGCACACCGGTCGTGGCGAAATTGCTGTATTCGACCACGCCTACCACGGCCGCACCAACTTGACCATGGCCATGAACTTCAAGGCTCACCCTTACAACACTGGATTCGGTCCTTTCGCCCCAGCTGTCACCCACGTTCCAATGTCTTACCCCTTCCGTGACCCACAGGGCATGACTGGTGAAGAAGCAGCCCGCCGAGCTATTACTTACATGGAAAAACGCATTGGGGCAGACTCCTTGGCTGCTGTTGTCATCGAACCAGTTCAAGGTGAAGGTGGATTCATCGTTCCAGCACCAGGATTTCTTAGAACTATTGCCGAGTGGGCAAAGAAAAACGGCATCGTGATGGTAGCTGACGAAGTTCAGTCCGGTATCGCACGAACCGGAAAGTGGTTCGCTAGCGAATGGGAAGAGGGCTTCGAGCCAGATCTAGTAATCATCGCTAAGGGAATTGCCGGAGGTATGCCAATTTCTGCAGTGACTGGTCGCGCCGAGATTATGGATGCTTCTCACCCAGGTGGACTCGGCGGTACATACGGTGGAAACCCAGTTGCCGCCGCAGCTGCAGTTGCAGTTTTGAGCCAACTGGAAGCCGGTGGAGTTTTGGAGCAGGCCGAAAGAATTGAGCGAATTCTTCGCCCAAGACTTGAAGCTATGAAGGCCAAGTACCCGGTAATTGGAGATGTTCGCGGACGCGGAGCTATGCAGGCAATTGAGTTTGTTGAACCTGGCACCATGAATCCAAACGCTAAAGCAGTTGAGCTAGTTTCAAAGCACGCTCACACAAACGGTGTTGTGATCTTGTCAGCAGGAACCTACGGAAACGTCATTCGCTTCCTACCTCCGCTTGCTATCACCGATGAGCTACTAAACGAGGCACTCGATGTAGTAGAGGCTGGAATCGCAGCCCTCTAAGCGAGGAACCTATTAATCATGACCTCTTTTTCAAATCCTGAGCGCCTAAAAAAGCTGTTTGACGAAGAGGTCAGCCTCTTCGTAAGCCGGAACCCGGAATCAAAAAAGCTCCACGATAAAGCTGCGGGGCCGATGATGAACGGTGTCCCGATGTCCTGGATGGCCAAGTGGCCTGGTCCTTACCCGGTTTATGTCAAAAGTGCCAAGGGCGCTCACTTCTCTGACGTTGATGGCAACGATTACGTTGACTTTTGCTTGGGTGACACCGGTGCCATGGTTGGTCACTCCCCTGATGCATCTATAAACGCGATCAAGAACCAGCTTGAAAAAGGCATCACGTTGATGCTTCCAACCGAGGATGCAGCTATAGCAGCGCAGACGTTGGCTGATCGCTTCGGTGTTGAGAAGTGGCAGTTCACCCTGACAGCAACTGATGCCAACCGCCACATCATCCGATACG
>JBIJAI010000042.1:0-5766 GCA_044345815.1 Rhodoluna sp.
ATCGAAGAACAATCCAGACTCCGTCAGGAAGATGCTCTGGAGTTATCGAAGTGGCAATTAGAAGCGCAAATGCACGCAGCTACTGCACCAGCTGCGGTTGAACCAGAAATCTTGAAAGATCCTGCGGTAAACCCAGTAATTGTTTCCCCGGTTGAAACCAGCGACACTTCTGTACCAGCACCGATTCCTTCTGGTGTGTCAGAGCCTGTCGCATCGCAGCCAGTAGTTCCCGAACCGAGTCCCGCTGAAGCGCTCGTTGATTCAGTACCTACTTATTCGAATCCGACTGCGGCACCTGAGCGAATTGAAGATATCGTGGCGGCGTTGAATGCAAGCTACGCAGAGGTAGCCACCGAACCAGTTAGTTCTCAAGCGCCAGTTCCTCAAGCACCTTCCAATCCAGCGCCAGTGCTCGAGCAGCCAATTCTCGAAGCGCAAGATCAAGTCACCGAACCTGAGCCAGTTGCCTCAGCAGTTTCCACGCCAGTGTCCGAAACTGAAGGTGAACGTGGTTGGGAGAACGAAGATGCTTCTTCTGAAGAAGAAGTTGGTCCCACTCAAACAGGATTTGCTCTGAGCTGGTCTTGGCTTGCCATTGCTGCTTCACCGCTAGCTCTAGTTGCTGCAGCAGTGATAAAAGACTCTGGTGCTTCGTTAGCTCAATCAGTTATCGTGCTTTCCACTGTCTTGTTTGCAACTTCACTTCTTGCCTCCGTTGGCTCAATGGCTGCCGTTCGAGCATCAAGTTCACTAACGATAGTTTCTAGAGCTGCCTTCGGAGTTTGGGGTAACTCCTTACCGGCGACATTGATGTTGGTTGCGAAGCTGTTCTGGGCTGCCGCCTTTGTGTATTTTGCTTCTCGAGTGATATCCCCATTGATTTTCAACCAGCCCTGGTTTGCTTCGGTAGCCGAAAGATTGATTTTCCCAGGTGAGTTCACAGCTGCACTATTTGTTCTTTTTCCATTGGTTCTGGCTGGGTCAATCATTGCCGCATTTGGAGGGCAGGCGGTTTTACGCCTGCAGCAAGCAACTGCCGTAGTGACTGTAATTGGAATCGGAACATTTTTGTACTTTGTGGCAAGCACATATTCACTACAAGACCTAGCTCAAGGCGAGCCCATCGCAGGCCCAGCACTTATTGATTTAGGGCTTTTTGCTGTGGCCTTGTTTGGTTTTGCGGTTCTATCCTTTGCAGGAGACTTTGCAAGAAAGTTGCCGGCTGACACGCCTGGCTCAAAGGTTTTCTTCTTGAGTTTTGTATCAACATTTTTCCTTCCGCTGCTAACTGGTGTACTCGGGCTGCTGTGGCTGTTCATGGCAGGAGATACCTTAGGGACGTCATTCACCAATGAAGTTTTAGCAACGGTTGCTGCTTCTGCGCCAGTGTGGGTCTTTGTAATCTTCGTAGTTGCCGTTGGGCTATCCCTTCTTTACCTAGTGATTGCCTCCCTGTATTCGCTTTCCGGGAATCTAATTGGCATTGCCAGAATTCCTGGATGGGTCGCTGCACTAATTGGAGCAGTACTGATGCTTGCCACCGTATTGGTGCCGAGCGTGCTGGTTGCTGTATCAACCCTTCACGAGTCAGTTCTTGAATTGGTGCTTCTGGCAGCGGTTGTAGCTGCGGCGTGGTCGGGAGTGTTCATCTCCGACGCTTTAGTAAGAACGCGTGGCTACCATGAGGTATCACTAACTCGCGAGTACGGCTTCTATGGTCGGTTCAACCCTGCCAACACTTTTGGCTTCTTGTTGGCCATTGCCCTTGGGTTTGGATACTTGAACGGTGGACCGCAGCTATCAAGCTGGACCGGGTTCTTGGGAGATTTCACTCCTGAAATTTTTGCTATTGCCGGATCGAACATAGGTATTGCAATGGCCTTTGGTTTGGCCGCCTTGTTCCCAGTGATATTTGGAATCCCAAGGATCAAGAAGCAGGAAAGAAATCTCGCCGAGCTAGATCAAAGACGCCAGGAGCTCAAGGAATTCCTTGACGCTGCCCAGTAAAACGATGCCGCTACCGTTATCGCAATTACTGACCACCTTCGAGTCGCTCTGGCCAAGTTCTGGGGCTGAAGAGTGGGATCGACCTGGCCTGACAACCGGTGGTGCGAACCAGCAAATCAACAAAGTGTTGCTCTGCGTAGACGTAACTCGTGAGGTACTGGCAGAAGCTAAAGCCATGGGCTGCGAATTAGTAGTTTCCCATCACCCGCTTCTGCTAAAGGGCGTGAACTTCCTGGCAGAAGATCAACTAAAGGGCGAACTGGTTTCATTCGCGCTCAAAAACTCCATTGCTTTGTACTCGGCCCACACCAACGCTGACATCGTTATCGGTGGAGTTTCAGATGTTCTGGCTGGAGTTCTTGGGCTTGTAGGCAGCACTCCGCTGGTTCCTACCGGAGATGGAATTGGGCACGGACGCATTGGAAAACTCAAGACGGCTCAGAAGCTTTCAGAATTTGCAAAATATATTTCCTCGCAATTGCCAGAAACGAGTGCTCCTATTCGAGTAGCAGGAGATCTAAACCTAATGGTGGACATTGTCGCCGTAGTTGGGGGAGCAGGAGATAGTTTTATCCCAGCTGCTGCAGCTAGCGGGGCGCAGGTGCTAGTCACCAGTGACTTAAGGCACCACGTGACACTTGATGCAGTATCAGATCCGAGTTCGCCGCTTGCTCTAGTTGATATTTCACACTTCGCAGCAGAAAGCTTGTGGCTTGAGCCAACCAGGAAAGCACTTGCAGACACTCTTCCGCAGGTGAGCTTTACCGTCAGCCAAGTATCGACTGATCCGTGGACCATGACAGTTTCAAGGAAGAGCAACAGTGAAGGCTAACCTGCAGGACCAAAAACGCCTGCTGGAACTTGTGCAGTTCGATCTAGATCTTGTCAAAAATGCTAGTGATAGAGCGAAGCTTCTTGCCGCTAGCGATATTCAAATCGCAAGCGAGAAAGCACTAGCGCTTTCAGATCAGTTAATCGATGCTCGAAACAAGGTTGGTGACTTGGAGCTAGAACTAAAGCGCTCCGAGAACGATCTTGAATTAGTTGAGAACAGAATTGCCAAGGACAACCAGCGCCTATCTACCACTTCTTCTGCCAAGGATGCCCAAGGCATAGAACATGAACTAACCACTTTGGCGAAAAGAAAGAGTGAATTAGAAGATGCCGAGCTGGGCATCATGGAAGAGCTCGATGGGGTTCGTGCTGAACTAGCGGCTGCAGAATCTGCAAAATCATTAGCCGAATCTGAACTGAGTGCCTTACGGACAGCCCTAGCTTCAAATACTTCCTCTCTAGACGAACAACGAGCAGAGCTAACTGCCAAAAGAGTCGCTTTGGTTGGGCTTATTGATCCTGAGCTTGCGGTTTCCTATCAGCGAAAAGCCGATAGAACCGTTGCAGTGGGCAGACTAACTGGCCGCGAATGTGGAGCTTGTCGTATTTCAATAACTGCAACCAACTTGGAAGAAATTGTTGCACTTCCAGCGGATGAGATATCTGAGTGCCCAAACTGCCAGGCATATCTGGTGCGAACATGAGACTAATTATTGAAGCCGATGGCGGCTCTCGCGGAAATCCGGGAATTGCCGGGGCCGGCGCAGTCGTGATTGACGCTGAAACAGGAAAAGTACTCAGAGAAATATCGGAAGCGGTTGGAATCGCAACCAACAACGTTGCTGAATACACAGCCGTGGTCTTGGGGCTGGAAGCAGCTTTCGAGATTGACCCAGCGGCAACTGTGCTGGTCCGTATGGATTCAAAGTTGGTGGTGGAGCAGATGTCGGGACGCTGGAAGATAAAGCATCCAGACATGATGGCTCTGGGGGCAAGAGTTCAAAAACTAATTGCTTCAAAAGATGTCGAGTTTGTTTGGATTCCGAGGGAACAAAATGGCCTAGCTGATGCTCTTGCTAATAAAGCCATGGACTACGCGGGTGATCCAATTGCTTCGGCGGTTGAATACAACAGCGGTGAGCCATCTTCGATTAGAGCGCCACGTCCTAGCGTTCAAGAGGTGACCACACTGATTCTGGTTCGCCACGGCAGAACCGTTTTGACTGAATCAAGGAAGATTTCAGGTGGAGACGGAGAAAATCCGGACTTGTCAGAACTTGGACGACAAGATGCCAGGGAAGTTGCTGAAGAACTAGCCAAACTCGGGCACTCCGGCAATTTTGCTTACCTGAGCGCACCGGTTGCAATTGTTCATTCGCCGATTGCTAGAGCCAAGCAAACGGCTCAGGCAATTTCCAATCGGATCTCACTTCCAATGGTCTCAAATGCCGATCTGGCTGAGATTGGTTTTGGTGAGTGGGACGGGCTTACCAACGAGGAGATGATTGCTGCCTTCGAGGAGGAGTACAACGTATGGCGGGGATCTTTTGACGTCGCGCCTCCTGGAGGGGAGTCATTGAAGGATTTCGATGCTCGGGTTAGACGGGCCTTTGATGCGATACTCAAGCAGTACTCGGGGCAGACAGTTGTGGTGGTTGCCCACGTGATGCCCATTCGAGCGCTACTTAGACTTGCCAACGATTCCTCAATTGCTGGATTCTGGCGCACCAACATTGGACCTGCTTCTATTTCGATTGCCCGATACTGGGGTCATGAGGCAGCAGAGGTAATCTGCTCCAACTCCACCGGCCATTTATCTTCTTGAGTGCCCCAGCTAGACTTATCGCTGGATGGGTCGGCAAGACGGTCGCGGCAGTTTACTGACGAGGAACGTCCGGGCTCCAAAGAGCAAAATGGTGGGTAACGCCCACCCGGGGTAACCCGAGAGATAAGTGCAACAGAAAGTAAACCGCCGAGCAATCGGTAAGGGTGAAACGGTGGTGTAAGAGACCACCAGCGACCTGAGTAATCAGATCGGCTATGTAAACCTCATTTGGAGCAAGACCAAACAGTGAGCGCTTGAGGGCTGCTCGCCCGAGCTCACGGGTAGGTCGCTCGAGGCACTGGGTAATCAGTGTCCTAGATAGATGATCGTCACTTCGAAAGAAGGACAAAACCCGGCGTAATAGCCGGCCCATCCACTTATTCCGGCTTTAGCCGCTTCCGCGCGATAAACGCAGCTCCGATGATTCCAGCATTGTTTCGTGATTGCGCTGGAACAAGTTTCACTTTTGATTCAACCAGCGGCAAAAACTCTTCGTGTTGCTTGGAGATGCCGCCACCAACAATAATCAAATCAGGGCTGAGGAGACGGTCTACGGCGGCGAAGTACTTTGTGAGACGCTTGGCCCAATCCGCAAAACTCAAACCCTCGCGTTCTTTGGCAGAGTAAGAGGCCATTCGCTCGTAATCGACCCCGTCTATCTCAAGATGACCAAGCTCGCTGTTGGGAATGAGTTTTCCGTTCATAAACAGAGCGGTCCCGATACCAGTTCCTAGGGTGACCATTAAAACTAGGCCTTTTCTTTCCTGACCTGCGCCGTACTTTATCTCGGCAACGCCGGCCGCGTCGGCATCATTGAGAATTACGACTTTGCGGTCGAGCGCTTTCGAAAAAAGCTTCTCGGCTTTGAGCCCAACCCAATCTTTGGAAACGTTGGCGGCTGAAAGCGTGACTCCGTCTTTAATGATTGCGGGGAAGCAAACTCCAATTGGGGTGTCTTTGTCAGTATCTAGCTGATCAACAATCTCGGCAACTTTTGCAATTACTTCTTCCGGTGTAGCGCCGTCTGGGGTGTCGAAGCGAATTCGCTCACCGACCAGTTGACCTTTTTTGGTGTTAACTTGTGCACCTTTGATGCCGGT
>JBIJAI010000019.1:0-17584 GCA_044345815.1 Rhodoluna sp.
TTTTTTACCTCTTCTACTTCAGCTACAGTCTCGTCGGCGATGTCGCGGGCAAGTTTGCCCATTGCCTTCGAAACCGGCTGTGCGTTATTGCGGAATATTTTGTTTACTCTTTTTGATACTCGTTTTGTTACTCGATCAAATGCGTTCACTCTTTTTGCTCTCCTACTTAGATTGTTAAAAGCCTAGCGTTTTAGCACGAAATTACGCTGTAGCGCGTCTTCTTCGCAAGATTTTATTTATTTCGTCTTGCGTGTCGAAATTCTTCCCCGAGTGATTAATTTCGGTCACAGACGCAACGTTTGGTACTTCGAGCTCACCGATTCGGCTTCTATGTGCAGGTGAGGGTAGTGGGTTCGGAGTCCATGCTCTAGGGTCACTTTCCGCTAAAACACTGGGCAAAACGGGTTCTTGCCAGGTTCTTGCAAGGTTGGCTGTCATTTCGGTTTTCGACAGAGCAACCTTTATAAGTAACTTTCTAATCTCGCTGGAAGCCTTTATCGCGACCAGCAACATGAACAATCCCACCAGCAATCCAGCCCCTGAGGCTACGAAAAGTAGCGGGGTTTGGAGAGCGAAAAACGCCGACGTGGCTGATCCTGCAAACGCAAGGACTGCCAAAACCGACATCGTGTTTTTTGTCATTGTGAGCCTTCGACCCTGGTTGGCTGCCAGCCGAAGCTTTGAGGCAGCTAGTGCAGTGGGCGGTGACTTTACTTCTTTTGCCTGTCTTCTCCACTCAGCCGCACCTTGACGACTGTGTGCTCGATCAACTCGATTCTGAAACCAGGACGGGATGAAAACGAGAACGAAGAGGCCGGCGATGACGAGCATCATCAGTCCCCCAAGTGCTGCGCTTTGATCCATGTATCAAAGTTAGGGAAGTTAACACGGCGTGTCGCGGATTTACTTGGGCGTGTTGATTTTTTCAGTTCCAGGGGTATTTTTGAGATTTTGCGGTTCCACTGACGAAAATTTTCATCAGACCCTCCGGCAACTCTTCTTTGGTCAATGCAAACACATAGTGGTCGCGCCAGTCCCCGTTGATGTGGATGTAGCGCTGCTTGAGCCCTTCATACCTAAAGCCCAGTTTCTGTATGACTCTCAGAGACGCTAAGTTCTCTGGTCTTATGTTGATTTCCACTCTGTGAAGGCCAACCTGGTCCATCAAATAATCAGTCACCAGCGCTACTGCCGTTGGCATAACTCCACGTCCTGCAACTTCAGGACTAACCCAATAACCCAAAACCGCAGAAGAAACAGATCCATACATCACATTCGCAACATTCAACTGACCCTGAAGCTTTCCTTGAACCTCAATCACAAAAGGAATTCCAGATTCGTCGCTTAGCTGGCGAAGTAATCCTCGAAGTTGGGCTTTGACATCAAAAGAATTTGGCGCGTAAGGGTTGGTTGCTTCCCAGGGCCTAAGCCAGTCCCGATTGCCAAGGATGATTCGCTCGAGATCCTTGGAATCTCTCATCTTCGCTACGCGCAGCTTTAGATCGCCATGAGTGAGTATCGGAGAAGTCGCCACGATGGCTAGATTAGTGCCATGACTGAGATTGTTTCGGAGGCTAAGGCGAAGCTCAGAACGCAGGTGCTTTCCAATCGATCCGCGAAAATGGCTTCGGAGACAGCTGGCCAAATCGGCACTCAACTTCTAAAACTGTGCAGCCAGCTCGGAGCAAAATCGGTTGGCATCTACTTATCCTTCGGTTCAGAACCAGTCACCGATGCATTCGTGGTGGCTGCTAAGGCTGCAGGCATTTCCCTTTCCGCACCAAGAACTGGACCCGATTCAAGCATGGAGTTTGCTCGCTTAGAAGGCCCGACCAAATCAAGTGAGCTGGGATTTTTGCAGCCGGTTGGTGAAATCGTTGAGCCTGATGAACTGGATTTGATTATTGCCCCTGCCCTATCGGTAGATCTCTCCGGGAACCGGCTGGGCCGAGGTGGTGGTTTCTTCGATCGCTATCTGGAACAGTTCGATGGACCAGTAGCGGGGGTTGTCTACGAGAACGAGCTGGTGCCAGAACTTCCGAGTGAGCCTCACGATAAGCCCGTTCAGTACGCGGTGACTCCTTCTAAGATTCAACCCCTTACTTCAAAGCAGTAAAGTTAAAGCTCTTCCCACTCAATCAAAGAGAGCCCAATGCCTACCTACAGCTACGTTTGCAAGAATTGCGAACACAGCTTCGATCTGTGGCAAGAATTCTCTGCGGAGCCACAGACGCTCTGCCCTGAGTGTGGCGGGGAGCTTCGGAAAGTGTTTGGACAGCTTGGCGTGAGCTTTAAGGGAACTGGTTTCTATAGAACAGATTCTCGAAGCTCAGGAGACTCTGCTCCCTCTGCCCCTAAATCTTCTGACTAACCCCAGTGAGGGGGTTTGTCCTCGCGAAGCCGCTGATCATTTGAATCGGCTGGGTCTCCCCAGGCGAAGTGAGTGTCTTCGAATGCTCGAGGTTCCATTTCAAAAAGCGGCTGAGGCTTCTTACTAAGTTCAATTCCAAGCGCGATAGCTATGCGCTGAGCTACCGCCTCTGGGTCGGCAAATAGTTCAAAGCTTGGAACCCTGATGTAGTCCCAACCCAAAGCTCTAATCATCATCGGGCGAAGCCTGTGACGCTCAGAAAGGTTGTAGCCCAGTAGCCCCCAGTCCGGTTCGATCACTGCGGCTTTTTCACCGACCGAAGCTACCAGCTTGAATCTGCTTGAGAAGTTGGTTCTGGTGGTCACTCCAAGCTTGGTAAGACGGATGGCCAGATCAGCAATCATTGGATTGACATCAGCTTCTTGGGATTTCTGGCTCGGCTTTGCTATCTCGCTCAGCATCTCCCTCAACCCATCGCAACCGATGATGCTTGGGTCCACCAAATCAGTTGCCTCCAGGGCGCTAACGACGGTGATGTGCTTTCTGGCAGAGACCAGGCAGTTGGCCAAGTAGCGGTGACCATCGCGGTGGGAGATAAAACCTAGAGACTTAGGGGCTTTACCTGAGGAGTCCTTGCCGAATCCAATCGAGAAGATAACGCGATCAGCAATGCGATGAGCCAGATCCTGGACGGTTGTGATTTCAAACTTCTCTCGGCCATGGCCTTCAAAGAACTCAGCCAGGTGAGCCTTCTCTCGCATGCCAATCTGCAGCGCCTGATCCAACCTCTCGGCGTGCTTGGAGCTGGCTGTTGCAACAAGTAGAGAATCCTGTGGGTTCCAAGTGGCGTGGTTGTAAATCAGCTCGAGTACCTGAGCCACTTCGCTGTCCATGCTCTCTGGATCTGATGCTTTAGGTGGGTTTACCTTCACAAGCTGCACGTTGCTTCGGCCGAAGTAGGAATCAACCGATGGCTCAAAGATGATCCGGTCGCCATAGAACTCGGAATTCACATAATCCCCAAGCACCTGACCACTGGAGCGATAGCTACGCCTTAGCACCTCAACCGGCATCAGTGACCTAGCGGCTGTAAAAATAGACTCAGGCAAAACCCGCTCGGAATCATCATCCGCGACGCATTCCAAACTGAAACCGGTAGCTGCAGCAATCGCGTCATCACCAAAGACGATTGCCTGGGAAGCCCGGGCAAGTCCCGCATAGTTTTCAGCTATCGAAGATCCAGCCCCATCTAGGACCAGTGCAACATCGAAGCTATCGCCCTTGGCTAAAACACTCGGCACCTCGTAAGGCGAGCACATCACAACCGGAGCTAACACCTGATAAATGTTTGGGGCCAAGGCCTGGACTTCACTCAGCACTGCTCGCTTGAGCTTTAGAAGCTCCTTTAGGGTTTGGGCCTCAGATGGGAAGCGCTCAAGGGATTGCCTCCAGGCGGTAGCAAGTTCGAACGCTACGGTTTTGGATCCCTCTCGGATAAGGTCTGATTCGGCCTGGGCAAATCTTTGCTCGTTAGCAAGAACTTGATCGTGATCTCCCGCTAGCGAACTACCTGATCTTTGCAACAGTGTCTCAAGAGCTGATTTCCACCAAGCAAGTTCTAGCTCCGCTTGCAGCGCATCCTTGGTGGTGTGAAGTTTAGCCAGCTCCACGGAGAGTTGGCTAAGGCCTGCTTCGTCCAATCGTGATTGCGTCATCGCCCGTTCTGGATAGTTATCCAAGATTGCTGTGTCTTCGGCAAGAGAGCGAAGAAGTGACCGGAGTCTTTCAAGCGGCTGATCAACAAGTGCAGGATTTAAAGTTTCGGAATCAAGATGTTGCTGCAGCACCTTTAGCTCTTCAACAAAAGTGTTAACTGCAGTTTGGGCTTGAGCAATACCGAGAGGAACCTGAGGCGGCTTGGCAACTAGACAGTGCCTTGCCCAGGCATCGCGCTGGGATTGAATGTCCTTTAGTGCCAGGTGCATATCGCTAACGTGCATTCCAGGACGTAAGTATTCCTTGGCAAGTTTTTTCAGGCGACGACGGTTGGCACCACTCATCACGGACTTATCTTTTCTAGGGGCGGTTGCCAAAATCAATTCGGTAAGTGGGCGATCAAATACCTCTGGCTTGAACCGATCCAGAGTGTCTCGGATTCCAACGAACAGCTCCAGATAGCTAACCCAGTCGGTGACGCTTTGGGCTGGAACAAACTCAACAGCCAAAGTGAACTGCGCTAGCTGGTCGGAAAGTGCCTGGAAGCTGCCCTGATGCAGCACTCTTGCAAGGGCAACTCGGGCTGCAATGTCCTGATGGTTATCGAACCTTGCCCGAAACCAGGAAGAGTCCTCCGGGCCAATCTCAAATTCGCCAAGCTCAGAGGCTTGGCGAAGCAAGGTCATGGCAAATGTTAGATCGCGGTGTCTTCCAAGTTGATCGGCGTCAATGCGGGCCTCGTTCAATGGAGGCTTTTGGCTGGCGGCTAGTTTCGATAACTGCTCAAGCGCCTGCTCTATGCTGACACCCAGTTCGCCATCGACTTTCCCAAAGGATGCGAAGTAGTTTGAAACCTGCTCCCTTGCGCTATCTCGCAAGGTAGCAAGCGATGAATAGTTGGCAGCGGTGGCCTTCTCGTTTCTTGAAATGGCACCGATCATATCCATCCAAGTGGCGTTGGATCGAATGCCCAGTCCCTGGAGGCCAATCTGAGCCATCCGGTCGGCAAGTTCGTTCAGCGTTTGTCTTCTGGGAGCAAGAACTAATACCCGCTTACCCTGATGAGCAAGAGCTGCAATAAGAAGTACAACGGTTTGGGTATAGCCACAGCCCGGCAAAGTCTCAACTGCAAAGCTTGCCCCTGCCAGTGCTCTGGAAACAATCTTGGTTTGGGTAGCATCCGAGTCGGTGACGGCAATCGGGTCGGCAACTCCAAGATCGTGGCTTGCCTCTGGCATCACTTCACCGCTAAGCAAGGCAAGCACCGGACTATCACATCTTCTGAAATCAGATGCGAGCTCGATAGCGGCTGAGGAGAAGTTTGAAATTACAAGAATTCTTCGAAGCTCAGGAGCGCCGGCCGAGTCGGTTAGGGCTGCGATGTGATCTAGTACTCGAATGGGGATCGGGTCGGACCCGACTTGAACATGGGAAAGCAGGTCTTCGTTATTGAGCCTCACACCGTATGCGGCATAAAGCGCTGGCGCCAGGGCCGGATTGACGATGGCTTTTCGAGAAAGGCTGAGCTCAAAGTCGTCGTGCTTGCGGACTAGATTGACCGGCCATAGCAATACCGGCATCCGAAGATCTTTGCCATCAGCTGATAGATCAACTAGACCGCTTGCCATATACAAAGTGTCGAGACCGAAATGCTCAGACAGTGCGGCTTGTTTGGCCTTGATTCGACGCGCTGCTGAAAGCGCCCTAGAAAATGACAAAGGGTCACGAACCAGGTTTGATAGCAAAGCTGGTCGGCCGGTGACGAACTGTGCCAGTCCACCTGGGTGAGCGCGCTCTAGATTTATCTGACCGAATGAATTGTCACGAAAGTGACTCAGTGGATCGGAGCAACCGATCTGCTTGATTTCCGAAAGCCACAAATCAAAGCTGTTGCCAGCAATTTCTTGTGTTGGGTTTTCGGTTTCGGACATGCCTCAAGACTAACTTTGGGACCGATTTTTTCTCGGCTAGCCCGCCTTAGTGTTGGGGTATCTTTGATGGGTATGGCCCCGTAGCTCAGTGGATAGAGCAGAGGTTTCCTAAACCTTGTGCGGAAGTTCGATTCTTCTCGGGGTCACTTTCTCTTTTTTCAGAGCATCCCTAAGCGGCACTGGCAAATGCCAAGTACTCATTCCACTCCGGCTCGAATCGCTCCGCACCGCGGACCATCCAAACATTTCCAGCCGGCATCCTCGGCGCAAAATCCAAGCTCCAGCCAATTTCGCTTAGGGTCTTATCTCCCTTTTTGTTATTGCAGCGCAGGCAGCAGGCCACCAGGTTTTCCCAAGAGTCATCCCCTCCTCTTGAGCGAGGCTGGATGTGATCAACCGTTGAGGCGGATCTCTTGCAGTAAGCACAGCGGTGGCCATCTCGCCTAAGCACTCCCCTGCGGGAAACTGGAATCACACGAGAGCCTGGGATGCGAACGTATCGCGAAAGCAAGATCACCGAAGGTAGCTGGTATTCACCGGTGGCGCTTCGAACCACGCTCACTCCAGCCTGAGCTAGGACGGTGGCTTTTTGATTTAGCACCAAGATTATGGCTCGTTTGAAACTGACTACGGCAAGTGGCTCGTAGCCGGCATTTAGAACTAGCGTTCTCATTCTTTGATCCTTTCGAATGTGACCCACACGGATTGTGGGTCGTTTTCGCAAGTTATGAACTGCCTGGGTACAAAAAAAGCGCCGTCATAAAAATGACGACGCGATGATTACTGGACCCGTATCGATCCGATTGGCTGGGGTTGCCGAGATTGGAAGCAATGCTTGGGAAGCATACCTCTCATCTAAACCCCTGGCCTTTCAAAAAGAAAACAATGAATAACTTGTCTCTTAGATTAGTCCAGGCAAGGCGCATGCGAAACCAAATTGGATCTGTGTTTTTTAGTTGGCTTGGCCCGAAAGGCTAGTTGGTTCCCAGGCGCACGAAGTAGTGACCACCGGCTTCAGCCAGTGAGTTGATTCCGCTGAGCTTGACGTAGTCACCGCGCTGTGGGGCGTGATACATCTGGCCGTTACCAGCGTAAATTCCGTTGTGTCCGTGGTCGTTGTAAATAACCAGATCCCCTGGCATTGCATCCTCTGGTGAAACGATGATTCCCGACCTGGCCTGAGCGGTCACGGAGTGAGGGAGGGCAACACCGAACTGAGAGTAGACGAACAAGATCAAACCGGAGCAGTCAAAGCCGCGAGGGTTCGAGCCACCGAAAACGTAAGGGGTTCCCACGTACTTGGAAGCAACCTGAAGAACCTGCTCTGAGGAGATTGTGCTGTAAGGAGGATTCTTGACAAACTCAGCAGCTGTTGGACCGTTGTAGGCCAAGTAGTTGTTTAGAGTTTGCTGGCGAAGAACTGACTCAGCATTAGCCGAGGCATACTCGCCTCGGACGAACTTGATGGTGTTTGCTGCTGCCACGGTCAGGTTCTGAGTGCCATCGGTCTGAACGATATCAGCCTGGCTGGTGGTGGTAAGTCTTGCCATTGCCGCGATTTCTGGGTCATAGGCATAGGCCGGCAAAGCCATGGTTGCGAACAGCCCTGAGGCTGTAAGCATGGTGATTCCGGTTCTAAATGTTGAGTTAGAACGAAGTCTGCGGTTTCCAGAAAGTGGAGCAATTGGCCTTGAAAGAGCTCTTTCGCGTCTTAGGGCACGAGCTTCCATGCGAGCAATGGCACGGCGAGCGCGACGAGAGTTTCTATCGAGTTTGGCTTTTTCAGCCTCGCGGATTGATCGTCTCGAGCGAACCTCAAAGGATTCAAGGACGTTAATCTCAACGTCTGCTCTGTGTCTGCCTGAACCAGTACTGGCCAAACCATTACCTCCGGTGCTCCAATGACCTCTATAAAGAAGTCAGCCCTGAATCGAAACTATAAGTTCTAAAGATCTGATTCCAGGCGATGGAAACAATTCAGATCCGACCATCCAAATGGATTGATTTGGACAGCTTGGCAATTCTAACCCATCATTTTTAAGCGCAACCCGCCACGGGCCTCTGTCGGGAAACTCGCAGGCTACTAAACTCATGGATATGCCCGAAATCCTTATTCCCAGTCATTTACTGCCAAAAGATGGCCGTTTTGGCTGCGGGCCGTCCAAATTACGCCCAGAACAGCTGGCAGCCTTTGGTTCTGCAGGAGCCAAGCTTATGGGCACCTCCCACCGCCAAAAACCAATAAAAGACATGGTTTCTGAGGTTCAAAGCGGACTTTTAGAGCTTTTTGGGGCCCCAGCGGGCTATGAAATAGTTCTTGGAAATGGCGGCTCGACAGCCTTTTGGGATGTCGCCGCCTACTCCCTGGCTGAGGGCAACTCTCAAGCTTTGGTTCATGGTGAGTTCGGGGCCAAATTCGCCAAAGCCCTTTCAGCCCCGTTTTTAGGGTCAGTAGATATCCAAAAGGGTGAGGTTGGCTCTAGGTCTGAACTAGCTGCAGCGGTCGGAATCAATACATATGTATACCCGCAGAATGAGACCTCAACTGGGGTTGTCACCCCTGTTGAAAAGGTGGCGGGAGCGGACAGTCAGGCCATTTTTATGACCGATGCCACCTCGGCAGCCGGGGGTATTGACTTTGACGCCTCCAAAACCGATGTTTACTACTTCGCCCCTCAGAAAAACTTCGCCTCGGATGGCGGCCTTTGGCTAGCTCTTATGAGCCCTAAGGCTCTAGAGCGCGCAGCCAAGATAGCTGCCACAGATCGATACATCCCTGAGTTCTTGTCTCTCCAAATTGCCATCGACAATTCAAGACTCAACCAGACCCTGAATACCCCTGCCATAGCAACGCTGTTCTTACTCAACGAACAGATCAAATGGATCAACCAATCTGGTGGCCTAACTTGGGCTGATGCCAAGACCAAGGCATCTTCCAGCCTTCTTTACAACTGGGCTGATGCTGCAAGCTTTGCGAGCGCTTTTGTTGCAAACCCGAAGCACCGCTCCCAGGTGGTTGTGACTATCGACTTCGATGAGTCAATTGATGCCACCGAGATTGCCAAGGTGCTTCGTGCCAACGGTGTGGTGGATGTAGATCCTTATCGCAAGCTAGGAAGAAACCAGCTTCGAGTTGCAACTTTCACATCAACCGACCAAGCTGACATCGAGGCACTAATTGCCTGCATCGATTACGTAGTAGCGGAGCTTGGCTAATGAAATTTCGTGTGAAGGATTCTGTGGCTAAGCCTGATCCTGAGCCGATTGAATCAAACGCTTCTCTAGCAGTATTACTTGGCACCCTTGCGTGGCTTCTTGCCCTTGGCGTTATCTTGCTTCTTAACCAAACGCTTTCGCAGCCTCTTCCCCAGTGGTGGACGCTTACCTGTATCTTCGGTATCGCCCTTGGCATCTTCGGATACTTCAAGGTCCGAAACCGCTAGGTCTTTAGTCTCCGATTTTTCTAGTTCCGCGCGACGCTCGGACCAGGGCACCCAGTCGGGTGCAACGATGGATTCTTTACCCGGCAGCAAAACCACTTCAGAAATTGTAGGGTCGGCTTTTTTGGCCTGGAACACAACTACGTTCCACTCCCAGCCCAGGTACTGCTTCATGTTGGCTTGAAAGCGGTAGCTAACAACGTTAGCTTCCTCGTCCACAGTTCCCAAAAACTTACCGACTCCACCAACCGGAGCAGATTCCTTGGCAGCTTTTTCTGCAAAGCCCTGGTGCTGAGGTTTTTTGAGGCGCTTAAGCATCTAGCTCTTCGGCGAGCTTGCGAAGCAAGGCTGCGATCTTTTTACCCTGAGCAGGTTCTGGCTGCTTGCCGCGCTTTAGTCCACCGCCGATGTTATCTAGCAGGCGAATCAAGTCTTCAACAATTACCGACATCTCATCGGCTGGCTTTCGAGACATCTTTACAAGCGATGGTGGTGCCTCGAGCACGCGAACCGACAGCGCCTGGGCGCCTTTTTTGCCATCGACGATTCCAAACTCGACCCTGGTTCCAGGCTTTACTTCACTTACGCCCTCAGGCAGGGCGCTGATGTGCAAGAAAACCTCTTGACCTTCGTCGGATGCGATGAAGCCAAAGCCTTTTTCTTCGTCGAAGAACTTCACTTTGCCGGTCGGCATTAGGTACCTCTTTCTAGAGAATCTCCATTTTACCAACCGCCTCCACCCTTTTGGTTTAAACCCCCAAGGCACAGGCTCCAAAGCTCAGGTATCCTATAAGGATGACTAAATCTCAAGGCTCTGGCCCATCCAGGCTTGAAACAACGCTGGCCTACATGGGGGCTGGAATCATCGGTCTGTCCCTGGTTTCGATCATGATCACCCTGATTGCCAGCTTCTTTGGCTCAACTACAAATCTGGCGATTTTCGCCCAGATCCCTCTTCTTGGAATGCCAGCAGGCTTCATCATGATTATGGTGCTTCTTGGCTTGGCCCTTGCCCGCAAAGGACGCGAAAACAAAAGGTGAGCGACCTCTACCGCCTGGCAACCGCACTCCGATCGGCCCCCGATGCCACCCTGGGTCTTGTTGTCCATGAGCGCGGTCTATCTCTTAGTGACTACAAAGACTTCTTTGATTTAGCCAATGCACTCTTAGCTCCTAAGTCACAGGCGCTAACCGTTGCCGGAATCACAAACCAAATGCTTGCCTCGCTCAGATCTTTAGTCGCCAGCGAAAAAGTATCTAAAGAGCAGGTGGGGCTTCTTGGTAGAGAGCTCCTAATCTGGAGCACAGATGAACCTGCCGTTTACGACTGGTTGAAGGATCGCCTGAGTGAATCACCAAGGACTTCATCGTTGAGTGTAGTTTCAGATGAGAATCCAGAAACCAACCAGCAAGCAATCGACCTTGACTGCGGCATCCACGCCTTCGAAGCCATGCAAGCTGTCACCGAATTGATTTTTGATTTGGACCAGCATCTAGTTCGCGAGGTCGCCAAAGGATCCCTAGGACTGCCAGATATCAAACGGGCATCGACTCATCTTGGAAAATCTAAAGAGTACGTCAAGACCATCTTTGAATTGGCCAAAGTAGCAGGCTTGGTTTCAGCCAGTGAAAAAAGATTCCAGCCCACAGCCCTTGCAGACAGCTGGATCACCGCAAGTCCGAAGGCTCGCTGGTTGATTCTTTGTGAGGCTTGGGCCTCAATGCTTGGGGTTGCAGGTTCAAAGGAAGTTCTCAATCAACTAACCGCACACAAATCAAAAAAACTAAAAGACATAATTCAAATTAGCTTTCCGTTTTCAACCCTGGCCCCGGCCTCAAGAATCAATCGCCTTGCCGAAATGGCAGATCAAATCGGGCTTAGCTCAGCAGGAACTGCTGCCAGCTGGCTAGCTGACGTTCTTGCTCACAAGCTCGCCCCAGCTGCCAAGGCCTTGGAATCTAGGCTTCCGGCCCAGCAGGAGCGCATCATCATCCAAGCTGACCTATCAATAATCACCCCGGGACCGCTGGCTAGCTCCCTGGAGGTGCAGCTTCGAAAGTTCGCTGATACCGAAAGCATTGGCCTGGCCTCGAGCTACCGGATCTCGCCGCTTAGCATCAGTTGCGGGCTTGAGGAAGGCCTTACTGAAAATCAGATTCGTCAACTGCTGCAAAAACTCAATGGTTCGTCCCTTCCTCAACCGGTTGACTACCTGATTAGAGAAACTGCTGAGCGCTTTGGCCGACTGAAGATCACCGCCCAAGAAAAAGGCAGCCTGCTTACTTCAAGCGATGAGCTACTGGCTAAACAAATCACCATGGATTCAAAGCTAAAGCCGCTGATGCTTGAGGCAAGACCTCAGGGAATCACTTCTCCGCTGGATGCTCAGGCGCTTTATCACTCACTTCGTGAAAGCGGATATCTCGCAGTTCTAGTTGATGACAAAGGCAAAGTAATCGCACCTTCCAGTGTTCACAAAAGCTCTAACGAGGCAGCAATGTTTTTGCAGCAGATTGAAAGATTGCGCGCTCAGGACGTTGAGATGGCCGATGCTGCTCCTGCATCGGACATGGAAAGAAAAATCCTGCTTGCCCTAAAGACAAAAAGTACACTCCGGGTTCAAATCAACGCCAATGGCAAGATCATGGACTTCTTACTAGAGCCAATCGGAATTGCCAACGGCAGACTTAGGGCGCGAGATCGCAAAGCTGACATCGAACGCACTCTTCCTGTATCCGCCATTACCTCAATCTTGATTGGCTAGTGATGACTAACGGGCCGCTAATTGTTCAAAGCGATAAAACTGCACTTCTGGAAGTTGATCACCCGCAAGCCTCCGATGCAAGACATGACTTGGCAATCTTTGCTGAGCTCGAACGAGCACCAGAACATATCCACACCTACCGAATCACAAAGCTTGGTCTGTGGAACGCCCGCGCTGCCGGTCACGGCAGCGACTATGTCCTGGGTGTTCTAGACAAATACGCCAAGTTTGCAATCCCCTCATCGGTTCGGGTCGACATCACAGAGACCATGGACCGCTACGGAAAACTTGTGATTCGACGAAGCCCCGATGGGGTGCTTTTGCTAACCAGTGAGTCAGCGGCAATCCTGCTCGAAGCCTCCAGAAGCCCCAGAATTGCTGCCCTTTTGGGGCCAAGGGTCTCGGAAGACAGCTTTGAAGTGCTGGCTTTTGCCAGGGGGTCGTTGAAACAGGAACTACTAAAACTCGGCTGGCCAGCCGAGGACCTAGCCGGCTATACCCCAGGAGCACCCCACGCCATTGCCCTTGATGAAACAGGTTGGAACATCCGCGACTACCAGTCGAAAGCCGTTGAGAAGTTTTGGGAGGGCGGATCGGGAGTTGTGGTCTTGCCTTGTGGAGCAGGAAAGACAATCGTCGGTGCCGCAGCAATGTCTAGAGCAAAAACCAACACACTAATCTTGGTCACCAACACCGTTGCAGCGAGGCAGTGGCGAGCGGAGCTTCTCAAGCGCACCACTTTGACCGAAGACGAAATTGGTGAGTACTCCGGATCGGTCAAAGAAGTAAAGCCAGTGACAATCGCGAGCTACCAAATACTTACTGCAAAGAGAAAAGGCGAGTACGCGCATCTAGAACTTTTAAACGCCAAGGACTGGGGCTTGATTGTTTACGATGAGGTTCATCTTCTACCCGCTCCTATTTTCAAAATGACTGCCGACTTACAAGCACGAAGAAGACTTGGCCTGACAGCAACTTTGGTTCGCGAAGATGGTAAAGAAGGCGATGTGTTTTCGCTGATTGGCCCAAAACGCTTTGACGCTCCATGGAAGGAAATTGAAGCCGAAGGCTACATTGCTCCTGCCGAGTGTTTTGAAATTCGAGTTGACCTTCCCGAACAAGAGCGACTTGACTATGCAATCGCTGAACAAGAAGACCGATACCGAATGGCAGCAACATCAAAAACCAAGATTCCTGTAATTCACAAATTGTTGGCCAAACACAAAAGCGAACCGACTTTAATCATCGGGCAATATCTAGATCAAATTGATGAAGTAGCGAATCTGTTGCAGATTCCAAAAATCACTGGAGAAACTCCGGTCAATGAGCGCGAGAGATTGTTTCAGGCATTTCGAGATGGCAGTGAGCCAACTCTGGTGGTTTCCAAAGTTGCCAACTTTTCTGTAGATCTACCCGAAGCATCGGTTGCGATCCAAATTTCAGGCTCCTATGGCTCAAGGCAAGAGGAGGCTCAGCGCCTGGGAAGGCTCCTTCGCCCCAAGGCCGATGGCCGTACCGCCAGCTTCTACACGATCATTGCCAGGGATACCGTGGATCAGGACTTTGCTCAGAACCGCCAACGCTTCCTTGCCGAGCAGGGCTATAGCTACCAAATCCTTGATGTTTCAAGCATTTAGGATACTCAACTAACTCTCAGGTTTCTCCCAGCTAAAACTGCGACACTTTAGCCATGGCCAAAACACGTGTTCTAATCGTCGATGACGAACCCAACATTCGCGACCTGTTGGCTACCAGCCTCAGGTTCGCAGGTTACGAGATCCAAACAGCAGCCAACGGTGCCCAAGCTGTTTCTGCCGTCACTGAATCTGAACCTGACATCATCTTGCTTGATGTCATGCTCCCGGATATGAACGGCTTCAGCGTCACAAAGAAGCTTCGTTCTTCCGGCATACAGGCACCGATTCTTTTTCTCACCGCACGCGATGAGGTTGAGGACAAGATCACTGGACTTACCGTCGGTGGCGATGACTACCTGACCAAGCCCTTTAGCCTCGACGAAGTGGTGGCTCGAATTCAAGCAATCTTGAGACGCACAAAAACTGTTGATACTGAATCAGCAGTGATTGATGCGGGTGCCGTTGTCATCAACCAAGATGCGCACGAAGTCACAATCGAAGGCAAACTTGTTGATCTTTCGCCAACCGAATACAAACTACTTCGCTTCTTGGTTATGAACCCAGATCGCGTTCTGACCAAAGCACAGATTCTTGATCACGTTTGGGAGTATGACTTCAATGGTGATATGGGAATTGTTGAATCGTACGTTTCCTACCTTCGCAAAAAACTAGACCCAATTAGTTCTCGTCCGCTTATTCAAACTAAGCGCGGAGTTGGCTACATCTATAAGAAACATGACTAATGCAGTCAAGAATTGGCAAAGCTTGGGAACTGGTTTCACTTCGAAGTAAGCTAACCGGTCTTTCAGTTGCGCTGATTGGACTTCTGCTACTGGTTTCTAGTTTTGGAACTGTAAGTTTGCTTCGGGCATACCTCCAGCAAAACACCGACAACTTGCTTTCCGCCACCGCAGCTATCTTGTCTCAAGAGGACCCAAGTCTTATCGAGCCAAAGATTCTCGCCAAACGCTTGAACTTACCTAGGCTTCCTAGTGATTACCTGATCGCTGTTTTGGATGATGATGGCGAAACCATTTACAGGATCATGGCGACCGACTCCGACGAGGATGATCTTCCTAATCTTTCAAATCTAGATTTAGATGTGGCCAAAGCAACAGCTGGGGTGGCTTTCGACCTTGACGAAAATGGCTTGCTCGGCGAGGTCACTATTGATGAGCATCACAGCTGGCGAGTAGTGGCTAAACCCTTTCGGGACTTCGAAGCAACCGTGGTGGTAGCCCTGCCCAACAGCACCAATCTTGAGCTTTTGAGGCAATACCGAGCCATCGGAGGAGGCTTTGGATTCCTGCTTTTGGCCCTCAGTGGTCTAAGCATTTGGCTCACTATCGCCCAGGCCCTGAGGCCACTGCGTGAAGTTGAGCGAACCGCCAAGTTGGTTTCTTCCGGAGATCTATCTCAGCGACTAATTGAGCGACCGGGAAATACCGAGATTGCCCGACTAAATCGATCTCTGAACTCGATGCTTGATTCGCTTGAGGACTCTGTCACTTCAAGAAACAAAACTGTTTCCCAGATGCGCCGATTTGTCGCTGACGCATCTCACGAACTTCGAACTCCCCTGGTTTCTGTTAGAGGATACGCCGAGCTTTACCGTCAGGGAGCTCTAAAGAAGAAGTCGGATGTCCAAGAGGCGATGGGTCGCATTGAAACTGAGGCCATTCGAATGAGCTCACTTGTTGAATCTCTTCTTACTCTTGCCCGCCTCGATGAGAATCAAAAGCTTGAGGCTGCTCCGGTTGAGATGGTGCAGTTGGTTCGAGACATAATCGCTCGCGATGTTCCTGGCAAGCAAAAGATTTCTATCTCACTGCTAACGCTTTCCGGTGCTAAGCCGCCGAGTGAATTTAGCTTCACCGCGGAAGTGAACGAAGGTCAGATCAGACAGGTGCTTGTCAACCTGATTGAAAACGCAAAGCGCTTCAGTCCAAATAGGGGCTCGATTGAAATTGCTATCGGTCAGAAAACCGACGATGAGCTAACGCTCGAGGTTATCGATCACGGCGAGGGTATCCCAAAGCAGCTTCGTGAGAAAGTCTTTGAGCGTTTCTATCGAGCCGACAACTCCAGAAACCGCGATACCGGAGGAACTGGACTGGGTCTTGCAATCGTGAAGGAGATTGTCACATTGCACAAGGGTCGAATTGAAGTTAGGGAGACTCAGGGCGGCGGAGCAACCTTCAGGGTGAAGCTTCCAACCCAGCACAACTGGGTCTAGCTCTCCACAGCTTCGGTTTCAAGCTCCCCCAATAAAGAGGCAGAAGTTAGCCTTATCCCCCAATAGAAGGGATAAGAAATGGCTCAATTTCAAGTAGATAGCGAGCAAGTGCTTGCTGCCACGGGCACAATCAACGCAACTATTTCTAGGCTTCAGTCCGAGGTGCAGTCACTTCACACCCAACTGCAAAGCCTGCAGGGTTCGTGGCGAGGAGCTGCGGCCGAATCGTTTCAGGCCCTGGCTAATCGCTGGCGAACCACTGCAGGCGCAGTTGATGCTCAGTTAGCTGAGATTGGTGTGGCTCTTAGCCTTGCGGCTTCGCAGTATCGCGAGATCGAGTACGCCAATCAGAGATTGTTTTTGTAGTTAGAAGCCCATACCTTCGCCGCCACCCTGAGGCATTGCAGGTGCTGCAGGCTCAGGCTTGTCGGCTACTACGGCTTCGGTGGTCAAGAACAATCCAGCGATGGATGCTGCGTTCTGAAGTGCTGAACGAGTCACCTTCACTGGGTCGTTGATGCCAGCTGCAAGCATGTCAACGTACTCACCGGTTGCGGCGTTTAGACCGTGTCCGGAAGGTAGGTTCTCAACCTTGTCAGCAACAACACCTGGCTCAAGTCCTGCGTTGATGGCAATCTGCTTTAGAGGAGCTGAGATAGCAACGCGAACAATGTTCGCACCGGTTGCCTCATCGCCTTCGAGCTTTAGCTTGCTGAATGCGGTCTTGCCAGCCTGTAGTAGAGCAACTCCACCACCTGCAACAATTCCTTCTTCAACGGCAGCCTTGGCGTTTCGAACTGCATCCTCGATGCGGTGCTTGCGCTCTTTTAGCTCTACCTCGGTAGCTGCTCCAGCCTTGATAACTGCAACTCCACCGGCAAGCTTGGCTAGACGCTCCTGAAGCTTCTCGCGGTCGTAGTCAGAGTCGGTTGCTTCAATTTCGCGACGGATCTGCTCAACGCGACCGGCAATCTGAGCCTGGTCGCCCGAGCCCTCAACGATTGTGGTCTCGTCCTTGGTGACAACGATCTTGCGAGCGCGACCCAACATGGTTAGGTCGGTGTTCTCAAGCTTTAGGCCTACCTCTTCCGAGATAACCTGTCCACCGGTCAGAATTGCGATGTCCTGAAGCATGGCCTTACGACGGTCTCCAAAGCCTGGAGCCTTGACGGCAACGGACTTGAAGATTCCGCGGATCTTGTTCACGATCAAGGTAGCTAGAGCTTCGCCTTCGATGTCCTCTGCGATAACTAGAAGTGGCTTGCCAGCCTGGATGACCTTGTCAACAACAGGAAGTAGGTCCTTGATGTTGGTGATCTTTGAGTTAGCAATTAGAACGTAAGCATCTTCAAGAACTGCTTCCTGACGCTCTGGGTCGGTGACCATGTAAGCAGAAATGTAACCCTTGTCGAATCTCATACCTTCGGTTAGCTGTAGCTCGATTCCGAATGTGTTTGATTCTTCAACGGTGACAACACCCTCGCGGCC
>JBIJAI010000070.1:0-3088 GCA_044345815.1 Rhodoluna sp.
CACTAACCGGATTTTTTCTAGGCGCAGTTATCGCATTTGTTGCAGGGCTTGGAACAGCGGAGTTTGCCGGATTGCTTGTTGCATTCGGCGGAATCTTTGGCGGGGGAATTGGAATCCTGACAGCACTGTTACTTGATCTTTTCTTTAGGGGTCGTGGCGCAAAACTTCAAGCCACGAAAATCGTAGAGTGATCCGCGGCGACGGCAGACTAAACCACGACCTTCTTCCAGGAGAAAAAGGTCCGCAGGATCAGTGTGGCGTCTTTGGAGTTTGGGCTCCAGGAGAAGAAGTAGCAAAGCTCACTTACTTCGGCCTCTATGCACTTCAGCACCGCGGACAAGAATCCGCTGGTATTGCAACTTCAAATGGAAAAAAGCTTCTGGTCTATAAAGACATGGGTCTTGTATCCCAAGTCTTTTCTGAATCAGCTTTGGAATCTCTTGTTGGCCACGTTGCTATCGGACACACTCGCTACTCAACAACCGGCTCTTCTTCTTGGAGAAACGCTCAGCCAACTCTCGGTAGAACTGCATCTGGAACTGTTGCCTTGGGTCACAACGGAAATTTAACCAACACAGCAGAGCTACTAGAGATGCTTCGTAGCCAATACCCAGATCAGTCCGATAACGAAATCACCGGCGGCAACACAACAGACACTGCCGTTCTAACAGCATTGCTTGCGGGAAACCCTGACAACTCTCTTGAGGGAACTGCAATGGAGCTGCTGCCGAAAGTTCGCGGAGCTTTTTCTCTGGTGTTTATGGATGAGCAGACACTTTACGCAGCACGCGATCCGCAGGGAGTCAGACCACTTGTTCTTGGAAGACTAGAGCGCGGCTGGGTTGTTGCCTCTGAGTCAGCAGCGCTAGATATCGTCGGAGCTTCCTTCGTTCGTGAAGTTGAACCAGGCGAGCTAATCGTGATTGATGAAAACGGCCTTCGCTCGATGATCTTTGCAAAGCCAAAGCGTGCAGGTTGCGTGTTTGAGTATGTGTATCTGGCAAGACCAGACACTTCTATAAACGGCCGCAACGTTTATGACGCAAGAGTGGATATGGGGAGAGCTCTTGCTCGAGAGTTCCCAGTCGAAGCAGATCTAGTTATTCCAACACCAGATTCAGGAACGCCTGCAGCTATTGGCTTTAGCCAAGAGTCAGGCATTCCTTTTGGTCATGGGTTGGTTAAGAACGCCTACGTTGGAAGAACCTTTATTGAACCAAGCCAAACAATTCGTCAGCTTGGAATCAGACTGAAGCTAAATCCTTTGAAGGAAGTAATCAAGGGCAAGCGAATCATCGTGGTCGATGATTCCATCGTTCGCGGCAACACTCAACGAGCCCTTGTTCAGATGCTTCGAGAAGCGGGAGCAAAAGAAATCCACGTAAGGATTTCATCCCCGCCGATTACTTGGCCATGTTTCTACGGAGTGGATTTTGCAACCCGTGCAGAACTTATTGCAACAGGGTTAGCCCCAGATGATGTTCGCGCATCAATTGGCGCAGATAGCCTTGGCTACCTTTCCAAAGAGGGAATGATTGCAGCCTCCGAACAAAAAGAATCAGAGCTCTGCACAGCTTGCTTTACCGGAACCTATCCAATTGAACTTCCAACTGCTGACCGGTTGGGTAAGAACCTTCTAGAAAAAGGCGTTGCATCAATTCCAGTAGATGGTTCTTTCAACAAGGTGGCCAATGACTGACGCTTACGCAGCTAGCGGCGTAGACACCGAAGCGGGGGACTTAGCGGTCTCCTTGATGAAAAAAGCGGTCAGCGCAACCCACAACGACAAAGTCTTTGGTTCACTTGGTGGCTTCGCCGGTGCCATGGATGTTTCATTTCTAAAGAGCTACAACCAGCCACTTCTTGCGACCTCAACCGACGGAGTCGGCACCAAGGTTGCAATTGCCCAAGCAATCGACAAGCACGACACCATCGGCCAAGACCTAGTTGGCATGGTGGTCGATGACATCGTGGTTATGGGTGCCAAGAGCTTGTTTATGACCGATTACATCGCCTGCGGAAAACTCGTTCCAAGCCGAATCGCAGACATCGTTCGGGGTATTGCGGAGGCTTGTCAAAAAGTCGACGTGGCATTGCTCGGCGGTGAAACCGCCGAACACCCTGGATTGCTCGGTCCTGACGACTACGACGTCGCAGGTGCAGCAGTTGGTGTTGTTGAAGCTGCAAAAGTTTTAGGACCAGAAAAAGTAAAGGTAGGCGATGTTGTTCTAGGAATGGCATCCTCAGGTCTTCACTCCAACGGCTACAGCCTCGTTCGCAAGATTGTTGCCGACAGCAAACTTGATTACAAAAAACCTGTTCCTGAGTTCGGATCTAGATCTTTGGGCGAAGTGCTGCTTGAGCCAACAATGTTGTACACCGGAATTCTGAATCAGCTACTGGAATCAGAACTTGGGGATTCGGTCCACGCTCTTTCACACATCACCGGTGGCGGCATTGCAGCAAATCTTTCAAGAGTGTTGCCAGCAGGTGTAGCACTAGAAGTCGAGAGAAATTCTTGGGCACCAGATGAAGTCTTTAGAGTTTTGGCCGAGTGGGGTGCCTATTCCCTTGAGTCACTTGAGGGAACTTGGAATCTAGGACTTGGCTTTGCAGCTGTTGTTTCGGCAGAACAGGCAGCCGAGGTTTCTTCGAAGTTGAATTCTCTCGGTGTGAAGACCTGGCGGCTGGGCATTATTGAAACTGCAAGTGATGTTGCAGGTTTCGTGACATCTGCTAAGGGTGTTGAAGGTGGAGCCGTTAGGCTAACTGGCGCTTACGCCTAAGCCTCGGGATAGAAGTTCACAGCACCGCGCACCCAGACGGTGACCTTCATGCCAACCTCAGGTGCGAATGGACCTGATGACCTGGCGCGAATAAGTTGCTTCGGTGTCTTTACTTCAACAACCGCGTCGTGACCAAAGAACTGTCTTCCAACAACGATCGAGTCGCCGTTTAGATTTGGCTGCAGATAGAAATTCTCAGGTCTGATTGCAACCTTGCCACGGCTTGCTTCCTTGGCAGAGTTCAACAAAGTTAGTTGACCTAGTGAGGTGCTGACCTTGCCGGATTCAATTACTCCATCAAC
>JBIJAI010000020.1:0-17003 GCA_044345815.1 Rhodoluna sp.
GTTTGAAAATGAAATTTGGGTTTGGATCATTATTTTGATCTGCGTTGGTGCTTTATTGTTCATGCGATCTCGTCACCTTGAACCAACCGAACGTGCGATGCAGTGGCCAGATGCTATTGGCCTTGGTGCTTTCACTGCCGGTGGAACACAGTTGGCATTAAATGCCGGGGTACCGGCAGTTATCTCTGTAATCATGGGAGTTTTGACCGCAATCTTTGGCGGAGTCCTCAGAGACATTGTGGTGAATGAAATCCCAAAGGCGTTTAGCGATCACATTCCCTACGCAGTCATCGCTTTCACCGGTGGTTGGGTTGTTGTTGGTTTGAACCTGCTAAATGTTGAGGCCTTTGTTGCCGTTGCTTTGGGTGCCATTTTCACAATTGTGCTGAGAGTGCTAGCTCTTCTGCTCGGTTGGCGTTTGCCAATTTGGAAAGTGTAGTTTTTATTACAGGAAAGTCAGGACATCTTTGAAGGCGGAGTAGCCGACAAAGATTGCAGCATCTAAAACAAAATGGGCTATAACCAAAGGCATGACTCGACCCCAACGCTGATACAGATAGCCAAAGAGTAAGCCCATTACGAAGTTGCCGATGAATCCACCAAAGCCCTGATACAAGTGATAGCTCGCTCGCAAGGAAGCACTAACAAGGATTTGTGACGTACTCGAAAACCCGAGGCGCGATAGACGATTAAACAAGTAGCCCACCACGATTACTTCTTCTAGGAGTGAGGCTCTTACGGCAGCAAACAAAAGCATCGGTACAGTCCACCAATACTCACCCAAGGCCGCAGGAATAACCTCGGCTGAAATACCTAGATGCCTTGAAGCCAAGTACAAACCCAAGCCGGGGATGCCGATTACTGCGGCAAGCCACATTCCTCGCCAAAGGTCGCGGCCAGGCTGGAGAAGATTCAGTCCAATGGCTTTGAATGGGGAGCTCTTTTTCTCCCACAACAGAAATAGCACTAGTGCTACCGGAGCTAACCCCAGCGCGATACCTAAAAACTGATAACTGAAATCTAGCCATTCGCGATCAGAAAGCTGACGATTGATTGTGGCAGTCTGCTGAGCAAGCGAAGTTTCGTCTGTGAGTCTGGCCACGATTGAAACCATCGAGTAGATTGCGCTGGCACCAAGGCTTAGGGCAAGAACTATCAGTAGCTCAAGTTTTATTCGCAATTTGTCCATGATTCCCTAAGCCTATTCAAAGTCAGACATTCAGTGAACGCGAGGGCTTTTTGCGGTAACGACTATGCCGGGGCCAGTAGCTGGCCCCGGCATAGATTCAGAATTGCTACTTCAATCGAAGAGTTGCTCGCTTGATTGTGTAGTTGTTGTCGGTAATGGAACCTTCGGCGTAGTAAATGCGATACGTGTTGGCTTTAACTTCGTATCCCGTAGGGTCCAAGCGACCAGCATCGGTTTTGGTCAATACTTTAGGCTTGGCCCACTTCAGACCATTCTTTGATGTCGTGATGTATAGCTGCTGGGGCTTCTTAGACCCATTAGCACTTCCGCAGCCTGGTCCATCTGCCACAATCATTACCCACTTGTTCTTCTTTGTGCTCAGAATCTCGGTATCCACAAAGCCACCGGTCAATCTCCAGCCAGATTCTTTTGTGAATGAAATTCCATCTGAGGATATGTAGGAAGCGACATTCTCTGGGCAACTAGTTTTCTGCGACATGTCAGATTCCACTATGTAGATTCGGACACGACCATCTGGCAGAGTGACTGCGTCTGGAACACCCCATGCTTTTTGTTCTTTTGGAACAACCATGTCAGTTGAAGTCAAGACCGCAGTTCCGAAGCTTAGGCAGTCATCTGTCGTGCAAGGCGCAGACATGATTTTCTGCGAAGAAGGATCGGTGGACTTAAAGTATGCCCTCCAACCTGTTGGTGATTTGGCGATGGTGTAGTCAGACACTGGCCCTGAAGATCCAGTAGAAAACGTCTCCTGGGTGCAGTTTCCGCTGCTGTCACACATGGTCACCGCGGTTCCTGTTGGCACCATATCACTTCTCCAGAGCCTGTCGCCTTTTGAAGTTTTTTGGACGTGAGGGGAAACTCCTTTGAGCCCTAAGCTCACGGAGTCTTCGGAGAATGACCAAGATTTAGCGAAGGCAGCTTGTGCTGGCGCAATCAGAATCACACCTACTAGAGCCGAAGTCGCAATCGCGGATAACAACTTTATTGATTTGGTTTTCATTACATTTACCATTTACTTTCTTATCTACTTGGGCCGTCACTTTTTGCAATGGCTTTCTAGTTCAGTTTTTAGTTCATTCTTTCGCTCAGAAGCTGGAGCCACTGCTTAGTTTTTGGGTTGTAAGAAATTCCAGCGTCTCCTCCAGAAGTAGAGGGAATTGTTCCCCGTGTGATCTCAACAAAAGACTTGCCACCGTCGGTGCTTTTCAGGATTACTCCGTCAGAACCTCCCGGACCCCTAATGGAAGCTAGGACTCTAATTTCCCCGTCTTTCATCCGAACCGCTCCCCAGGGAAAAGTACTTGGGTTTGAGAAAAGAGGATTTCCAGATTGTGCGGTGAAAGTTTTTCCGTCTTTTGAGGTTGCGTAGATAGTGGTTCCCTCCGAGTCAACCCACATAGCCCAGCCCGCACTGGTGCGAACAACGGTTGGATCAAAGACCTTTCCTGTGTAGCCAGTTAGCGCAGTTTTACCATCAAATTTGAAGATAATTCCATTACCGCTTCCTTTAGAAGAGGTAGCGGAATAAATGTTGGTCGAACCTTGCATCCAGAAGACGCGAATTTGACCGTTCGGAAGCTCAATCGCGCTCGGGTCAACTCCATTTGCTCCACCAGGTGCAATATTGAATCCGGAAACATGCAGTTTGTATCTGGTCCAAGTTTTGGAACCTGCGCGTTGAATCGCAACACCCATGATGTTGCCATTAGCCCAGTCCTGGTAGTAGGCGTAGGTATCTCCAGCTGAAGTGACCAGCAAGTTTGGAACTCCAGCCTGATCCATGAGTGTTTCTGACCCGGAGAAGGTAAGCCCGTCAGAAGATGTTCGAAGAACAACCTTCACAACCCAGGGACCGTTTCCCGATGCATTCGGTGGAGCGGCAACTAGAGTGCCAACAGTCTTTGCGACTTTTAGGTCAGAAACAGTGGGCTTCTTTTTTGATAGAAGAACGCTACTTCCAGAAACCAAGTTTTGAGACGCGGCTACTTTGTTCACGTCCGTGCTTGTATTCGTGGCTTGGGCGGCGTTGGAAGGTGTTGCCAAAGCGACAATCACCAATGCGGCTGATAGAGCTATGTTCGTTTTCATGAACATAAACTAGCGGGAAGATTCGCGCAGGTCTAGATTGTTTTTTGCCTACAGGTAGTTGTCCTCGATCTTGCAAGCCCGAGAGCCCCCTGGAAGGCGGTGCCTGTTAGCGGCAATCAACTTATAGAGCAGATTAGCCACCCATGAGGTTGGGGGAGTAGATGCCAGCCAACCCAGAACCCTGAGCCACCACGAGGGCTGAAGTTTGAGAATTGCCCCGGCAGCCAGATGACCCCCGAGTGCCTTAGAAGTGGTTGGGGCTTTCTGGGCTAACCAGATTTGGGACCGAACCTGCTTCTCGGTTAGGCCGAAGTCTTGAGGGTCAATTCTTTGAAACGCCACGTATTGAGGGAATATGCGAAGGTTCTTTATGCCAAATTCCAAGCTCAGCTGGCAAAACTGACAGTCCCCGTCGTAAATCAAGACCCTGGATTCCTGCATAGTTTCAAGCCTAAGTCAGTCCAGGCAAGTTAACGGAATGGTTACTATTTGAAACTCCTGCCTGTATGGGCCCCTTAAGCTTCAAGGTCGGGTCTAAACTCAACGAGTAAAGTATTTGGCTCTGTTTGGGGATCAATTTCGCCTTGAAAATAGTCGGATATACAAAATCAAAATTAGGAGAAACATGAAGAATCGTCGCAGAACAGGCCTCGTGGCACTGTTGAGCGCGGTTGCTGTGACTCTGAGCGGTTGTGCATTGCCATACCAGTCTCAGATCGTCGAAGGAACCACAATCACGGTTGCATTCAACCAGGCATTTGATAACTACAACACCAGCTCAAGCTCAGGTAACGCGACTAAGAACGCAAACATTACCTACCTGACCAACTCGGGCTTCCAGTACTACGACAGCACTCCTGCTCTTGTAAAGAACACTCAGTACGGTTCTTTCGAGAAGATCAGCGACGAGCCTCTAACTGTTCGCTACACCATCAACGAGGGTGTTAAGTGGTCAGACGGAACTCAGATTGACGCTGCTGACATGCTGTTCCAGTGGGCTGCCGCATCTGGCACCTTCGCTGACACCGCTGCAGTATTTTCTCCAGCATCTACTGCTGGTCTAAGCCTTGTAACTCAGACTCCTGAGATTGGCGAAGACGGCAGAACTCTAACTTTGGTCTATGACGCAGCATACGTGGACTGGGAGCTTGCTTTCGGTGTTGGTATGGCAGCTCACGGAACTGTGATGATGGCTTACCCAGAAATCACTGACCCAGCTGAAGCGAAGACCAAGCTAATCGAAGCAATCCAGAACAAGGATGCAGCATGGCTAGCTCCTGTTGCAGAAGCTTGGAACACTGGCTACCAGTTCACAGCTCTTCCTGAGAACCCAATGACTTACTTGTCAAGCGGTCCTTACATCATTGAGGAAATCGTTGCTGACCAGTACATCACTCTAGTTTCGAACCCTGTATTCACATGGGGTCCATCACCTAAGTTCGAGCGCATCACTGTCAGGTTCATTGCTGACTTCGTAGCTCAGCTTCAGGCGCTAGAAAACGGTGAGATCGACATCGCTACCGGCCAGCCAACCGCTGACTCTCTAGCTGTTGCTCAGGGTATTGCTGACTCAACTGGTGCAACCATTCACCAGGGTGACGAAGCAGTTTACGAGCACGTTGACCTAACCTTCAACAACGGCGGTCCTTTTGACGCTGCGACTTACGGTGGCGACGCTGCTGTAGCTCAGAAGGTACGTCAGGCGTTCTTGTTGACCATTCCTCGCGACGAGATCGTGGACAAGATCATCAAGCCGCTAAACCCGAACGCGACTGTTCGTGAGTCGTTCCTGACCATTCCTGGTTCAGAGCGCTACGCAGCAATCACCGCAGCTTCTGGTGCAGCTGATGTTCGCAACCTAGACATCGACCGCGCAAAGGCATTGCTAGCTGAGGCTGGAGTTTCTACTCCAGTTGACGTGAAGTTCTGGTACCCAACTGGCAACATTCGTCGTCAGCAGGAGCTTGAGTTGATTCAGAAGTCAGCAGCACTTGCTGGCTTCAACGTGATCGACACCAACGAGCCAAACTGGGAGTTCACTGACCCTAGCTTGTTCCCAATCAACCCACACGATGCAGTTATCTTCGCGTGGCAGTCGACCAGCTTGGCGGTTGCAGGATCTGACCAGATCTTCGCTTCCTACACTGATCCTCTGATGAAGGGTGGAAACTACAGCGGTTACGGAAACCCAGCAGTTGACGCTCTTCTAGATGAACTAGAGCTAACAACTGACCCAGCGAAGCAGACAGAGATTATGACCGAGATCGAGAAGACCTTGATCGCGGACGCATACGGAACAACAATCTTCCAGTTCCCTGGATTGACCGTTTCCAGTGCGAAGGTCTCAGGCGTAAAGCCAAGCCCGCTATCACCTAACTACTTCTGGAACTTCTGGGAGTGGACTCCAGTTAGCTAATAACTGGGCATAAGTACCAAACGTAAAAACCGGCTGGCAACTTCAAAGTTGCCAGCCGGTTTTTCAATTCCTGATGTTTTGACTCAAGCTCATTGGTAGAGTTTTCCGAGGGGAGAATACAACCAACGGAGGTGCTGAATGCTGGCGTTTATTGTCAGGAGATTGTTTGCCACTGTCTTGGTTTTATTGGCAGCTTCTTTTGTTGTGTACTACTTGACTGCCATTTCAGGCGACCCTCTTCTTGAACTTCGTGGCTCTAGCGATCCAAGCGCCCAGGAAAAAATCGCATACCTGACCAAGGTCTTAGACCTAGATACTCCACCAGCTCTCCGGTACTTCACCTGGCTGGCTGGTGTTGCCGGATGCTTCGTAGGTCAGTGTGATCTTGGAATCTCAGTTTCCAGAGGTGAGCAGGCAGTAACAGAAGCACTAGCCGGCGCGATGGTTTCAACCATTCAGTTGGTAACCCTGGCAACCATCGTTGCAATTGTTCTTGGTGTTGCAATTGGTATGTCCACCGCGCTTCGTCAGTACAGCGGGTACGACTACACAGTTACCTTTATGACTTTCGTTTTCTACTCACTTCCTATCTTCTGGTTTGCAGTGCTTCTGAAGGAGTGGGGTGCAATCCGCTTCAACCAGTTCTTAGGAAATCCCGAAGTGCCGCTCTGGTTGGCGGTGGTAATTGCGCTGGCATCAGGCGCTGCCTGGATGGGAATTGTGGGAGGAAGTTCTAAAACGCGCACTCAGGTTCTCGGTTTTGGCACCGCAATAACTTTTCTAGGTTTGCAGGGACTTTTGCTATCGGGTTGGTTTGAAAAGCCTTCACTGGGTCTATTTGGAATTCTGCTCGGTGGCGCGCTGGTAGCGATAATTGTCATTGCTCTGACAACTGGATTTAAGCACCGCGGGATGCTTCTTTCTGCAGCTTCGGTCATCGCCTTCTGGCTAGCGGTTTGGTACCCACTTCAGTTCTTGTTCTTCTTTATTCCGGAACTTTGGACACTTCTTGCACTAGTCGGCCTAGCAATAGCTGTTGCCTTTGTCGCTGGGGCGTTTTTTGGTGGAGAAGACAAGAAGCAGATCGTCCGCGCAGCTGGCATCATCAGCATTTTGACTCTCGGCCTAGTGATTATTGACCGTGTTCTTCAAACTTGGACCGACTACCAGCAGATGATCCCGCAAGCTCAGGGAATCATTTCAACCATCGGAGCCAAGACCCCAAATCTTCCAGGGGATATGTGGTTCCAGATGCTCGATAGCTTCGGACACCTTCTACTACCCACAATTGCGCTCTCGATTGGATCGCTTGCTGCCTACACCCGATACGCACGTTCAAGCTTGCTTGAAGTTATGAACCAGGACTACGTTCGCACTGCTCGAGCTAAGGGGCTTGCTGAAAGAACCGTAATCATGAGGCACGCCTTCCGCAATGCCATGATCCCAATCGTCACAATCGTGGCCTTCGATGTGGGAGGTCTCATTGGAGGTGCGATCATTACAGAGAGAATTTTTGCCTGGCAAGGAATGGGATCGCTATTCAACCTGGGACTTCAGGCCGTTGACCTGAACTTGGTTATGGGTGTGTTTCTAATCACTGGACTTGTTGCCGTTGTCTTTAACGTGGTCGCAGATATCGCTTACGCGGCGCTGGATCCGAGAATTAGGTTGAACTAATGGCAAGCAAAAACATAGAACCTAATTCAACTCAAGACCAGGCAGGTATCAGCCAGGGTCAGCTAATTCGTCGACGTTTTCTAAAGCACCGTGGAGCAATGATTGGACTCGTTGTCCTTATCTTTGTAATTGTCATTTCCTTTTCTTCAGTTGGGACAGTAGTTGGAGGAACAGGAAAGCTAATCGTCGACGCTTCAGGGTCATTCGCTATTGATGGATTCAGAATTCCTGGCTGGTGGAAGTACAACTGGTATGAGAACTACGATCTATTAAACGTTGGCGGAACACCAACGCTCACGCTGTTCCCTCCTTCACTGGGTGAGCACCCATTCGGTCAAGACACTCTCGGCAAGGACATTTTTGCACGCGTTATGCGAGGTATTCAGCAGTCGCTGACGGTGATGTTTGTGATCGGATTTATCACAACTGTGATTGGTGTCTTGGTGGGCTCAATCGCAGGGTACTTCCGCGGTTGGATTGACTCAGTTTTGATGCGTTTGACAGACGTCATCATCATCATCCCCGTGTTGATTCTTGGAGCAGTTGTTGGTCAGGCATTTGGTGGGGGAAGTGCGCTATTCCTCGCTTTCTTCCTAGGCCTTTTCCTCTGGACCGGTCTGTCTAGGCTCGTCCGAGCTGAGTTTTTATCCTTGCGAGAGCGAGAGTTTGTTGACGCAGCCAGAGTGGCGGGAGCGGGACCTGGACGGATCATCTTCAAACACATTCTGCCCAATGCAATTGGTGTAATCATTGTCAACACCACACTCTTGATGAGTGCGGCGATCTTGCTGGAAACATCCCTTAGCTACCTAGGCTTTGGAATCACAGCACCTGATATTTCACTGGGGCAGATCATTTCTGAGTACCAAGAGGCGTTCTCGACTAGACCTTGGCTGTTTTGGTGGCCAGGCTTTTTCATCATCATCATTGCCTTGTCGATTAACTTCATCGGTGATGGTTTGCGGGATGCATTTGACCCGAGACAAAGAAGATTCCACGTCGCAACCGATGGACTGCTTGCTGGGCTTAGAAGACTAATTGCACGTAAGGCGGTTGAGCCTGATGCTAAAAAATAAAGCCAACTACAGCCGCCGCACTCAAAGCCAGAAACCCAACTATGCGAGTAGCCGCCCATCGAGTGACAACCAAGGGCTTTGCACCAAGTTGGTTTCTGTCCCGGAGCTGTTCCCAGTGGCTTCTGATTACGTAGGCGGCAACTCCGCTATCACTGCTGGTCAGATCTCCCGGGCGTACCAAACCGTTTCCGATGAAACTGCTTTCGGGAAGATGCTCCGCTTCACTCTTGTTGGCCAGGAAACCGGCGTATCGCGAAGGGGCTGGAGCAGCCCACGCTCGAACAACGCCACCGTCAGTTTCCAGGGTAAGCGAGTACTTGGTGTCGATGCGTCTGATGGCACTCCAGTTCAGAGTGGTAAATCTAAAGATGTTGTCGACAACAATTTCGGATTCAGAAACTCTGATGCTTGGGTTCCAGAACAGCAGCCAAGCAAAAAAGCCAAACCAAATGTAGATCCAGACATTTGTAAGCAAAACGGTGATCGGTTCGGCAGCAAGAGATGCAGCGCCAATAGCACAAAAGGCCATGGCCAAAACGGCCATGATTTTGCCCGAGCGGGATCGAAGCAGTTGGGAATTCACACTGTTAGTTTCACACAGTCAGCAGCGGAAGTAGGTGTTGCGCTATGAATCAGGATTCCAAAGTGATTCTGGAGGTCAAAGACTTAGGTGTTGATTTCTGGGTTGAGGGCGAGTGGGTTCCAGCCGCCAAGAATCTAAGCTACGAAATTGCCGCTGGTGAAGTATTAGCCATCGTTGGTGAATCTGGTTCAGGTAAGAGCGCAAGCTCAATGGCACTGCTTGGTTTGACGCCCCAGAATGGTCGAGTTTTTGGAAGCGTCAAGCTCGCCGGCGAAGAGTTGGTAACCGCTACATCTAAGCGTCTGCGTGAGCTACGTGGAAGCGGCATCGCGGTTATCTTCCAGGAACCAATGACTGCCCTGAACCCGGTTTACACAATCGGATTCCAAATCATGGAGACTCTCAGAGTTCACTACAACATGACTAACGAAAAGGCTAAGCAGCGCGCAATCGAACTGCTGACCATGGTTGATCTACCAGATCCCGAGAAAGCATTTAACTCTTATCCTCATCAGCTCTCCGGTGGTCAGCGACAAAGGGCCATGATTGCTCAAGCTATCTCCTGTGACCCAAAGCTTCTGATTGCCGATGAGCCAACTACTGCACTGGACGTGACAATCCAGGCTGAGATTCTTGATCTTCTTCGAGACCTCCACAAGCGATTGAATTCGGCGATTTTGCTAATCACTCACGACATGGGTGTTGTTGCAGACCTTGCAGATCGCGTGTTGGTCATGAAGGACGGAGTGATGGTTGAGCAGGGAAGCTCGCGTCAGATTTACAAATCTCCTCAGCAGGTCTACACCCAGCAACTGCTTGCAGCAGTTCCTAATCTTGGGCGAGGAGCCGCTGCAGCCGCCAAGCCAGCGTCAAAAGCGGATCTTGTGCTCTCGTTGAAAGATGTTCACATTGAATACCCCAAGCGCGGTCGAGTACCTGCTTTTCTTGCAGCCAAGAACATCAATTTGGAAATTGCCAAGGGTGAAGTTGTTGGACTAGTTGGTGAATCTGGTTCAGGAAAAACTACAGTTGGTCGTGCCGCTGTAGGCCTACTACCTGTCAAATCAGGAAGTCTGATTGTTGCGGGCAAGGATATCTCTAACACCAAGAAGTCAGAGCTTCGTCAACTCAGAAGCAAGTTGGGAATTGTCTTCCAAGACCCAGGTTCCTCACTAAACCCACGTTGGTCTATTGCTCAGTCAATTGCCGAGCCGCTGGTGCTTTCTAAGCAGTTTTCAAAAGACCAAGCAAATAAGCGAATTGATGAACTACTAGATCAGGTTCAGCTACCTATTGGCTACCGAAACAGATACCCACACGAGCTATCTGGAGGCCAGCGACAGCGAGTTGGAATCGCAAGGGCATTGGCTCTCTCTCCGGAATTCCTTGTGGCGGATGAGCCAACTAGTGCACTCGATGTTTCGGTGCAGGCCAGAGTCCTAGAACTATTGAAGGAACTGCAAAAAGATCTTGGATTTGCTTGTCTTTTTGTAAGTCACGATCTGGCAGTGGTCGACTTTCTCGCTGACCGCATCGCCGTTATGAACCACGGGGAGATTGTTGAGCAGGGCGATAAGAACCAGATTCTTAGAAACCCTCAGCAGGACTACACCAAGCGATTAATCGCTGCCGTGCCCGTTCCAGACCCTGATCAGCAGCAGATTAGGCGTGAAACTCGCCTAAAGACCCTTAAGGGATAGCGGCCAAGCTAAACTGGAAACTCTTGAGGCCAGTTTCATCGCTAGTTGAGTGTTTGGCCCAGGTTCAGGCAAAAATCCAATTGCTACAAGCGAAGGCGCTTTGTTGCGCACATATAAAGGAAGTTTTTTATGACTCTGGCAATCAGAGAAGACCTTAGAAACGTTGCAATCGTGGCTCACGTAGACCACGGAAAGACAACGCTTGTTGACGCAATGCTTCGTCAAACCGGGGCCTTCGGCGAACACAGCAACTTGGGCGAGCGATTAATGGACTCAGGGGATCTGGAAAAGGAAAAGGGAATCACCATCCTTGCCAAGAACACAGCAATCAGTTACTCCGGTATAGCAGCCGAAGGCAAGACGATCACAATCAACGTTATTGACACTCCAGGCCACGCTGATTTCGGTGGCGAGGTTGAGCGCGGCATCTCAATGGTTGATGGAGTTGTTTTGTTGGTTGATGCCAGCGAAGGTCCGCTGCCTCAAACTCGTTTCGTGCTCCGTAAGGCAATGGAGTCAAACCTTCCTGTGATCTTGTTGGTTAACAAAACCGACCGACCAGATGCTCGTATTGATGAAGTAGTTGAGGAAACTCACGATTTGCTTCTAGGTCTTGCCAGTGATCTATCTGATGACGTACCTGAGCTTGATGTTGACGCTATTTTGAATCTGCCAGTGATCTACGCATCCGGTCGTGCGGGAGCAGCATCGCTGAACAAACCAGAAAATGGCTCTCTTCCAGACAACGCAGATCTAGAACCGCTATTTGCTGCAATCTTGAAATACATACCGGCACCTAAGTACGACGCTGATGCCCCGCTGCAAGCCCACGTGACCAACCTCGACGCTTCCCCGTTCCTGGGACGTCTTGCCTTGCTTCGAATCTTTAACGGAACTATCAAAAAAGGTCAGCAAGTTGCTTGGGTAAGACAAAACGGCGAGACCCAAACTGTAAAAATTACCGAACTACTAATCACCAAAGCACTTGAGCGCTTCCCAACGGATCAGGCCGGACCAGGAGATATCGTTGCGGTCGCCGGTATCGAGGAAATCACCATTGGTGAAACCCTTGCCGACCCGGATGACATTCGACCGCTTCCACTAATCACCGTGGACGATCCAGCAATCTCGATGACTATCGGAATTAACACCTCTCCAATGGCAGGGCGCGTGAAGGGTGCGAAGGTAACCGCACGTCTGGTCAAAGATCGCCTAGACCGCGAACTTATCGGTAACGTCTCCATCCGAGTTCTTCCAACTGAGCGTCCAGATGCATGGGAAGTCCAGGGTCGTGGAGAGCTGGCTCTTGCAATCCTGGTTGAGCAGATGAGACGAGAAGGCTACGAGCTAACTGTCGGTAAGCCACAGGTAGTGACCAAGAAGGTCGACGGAAAGCTTCACGAGCCAGTTGAAGACCTAACCATCGACGTTCCAGAAGAGTTCCTTGGATCCATCACCCAGTTGCTTGCCTCTCGGAAGGGTCGCATGAAGAACATGGTCAATCATGGAACCGGTTGGGTTCGTATGGAGTTCTTGGTTCCATCACGCGGACTTATTGGTTTTAGAACCGAATTTCTAACCACCACTCGTGGAACTGGAATCGCCAACGCAATTTCTGCAGGCTACGAGCCATGGTTCGGCGAAATCGTAACTCGCACTAATGGCTCACTAGTTTCGGACCGAGCAGGAGCAGTTACTCCTTTTGCACTGATTGGATTACAAGAGCGAGGAACATTCTTCGTTGAGCCAACCGATGAGGTTTATGCAGGTCAAGTCGTTGGAGAAAACGCTCGCGCTGACGACATGGAAGTAAACATCACAAAGGAAAAGAAGCTCACCAACATGAGAGCTTCCTCCAGCGAAGACTTTGAGAAGCTAACCCCTCCAAGGAAGCTTTCTTTGGAAGAGTGTCTAGAGTTTGCCAGGGAAGACGAATGCGTTGAGGTCACCCCTGAAGGCACCCGTATTCGCAAGGTGGAGCTGGATCCAAACCTTAGAGCCCGCGCTGCTTCAGCTAGAAAACGAGCTAGCGAGAGCTAAAACACTTAGAGTTGTGATTATGGCAAAAGCTGGTTTCAACCCAAAAAGGGTGCTTCTGGTGCATGCGCATCCAGATGATGAGTCTCTTTTCACGGGCCACGTAATTGCAGACCGCGCCACAGCCGGCGCTGAAGTTATGGTTTTAACTCTTACTAGAGGTGAGCGCGGACGAGTAAAGCTAGAAGATCTCAAGCCCCTCGAGGGAAATCTTGCCTCCATGGGAGAATTCCGTTCCAACGAACTTAGAAATGCTCTTGCACAACTTGGCAACATCAAACACAAATTTGCCGGCACGCGAGCGTACCTAGATTCAGGCATGAGACTGAATGCTTTTGGTAAGCCAATCAAATCTCGCAAGACAGACGAGATGTCCCTAGCTTCTGTGTCAACCGCAGTCGTTGCAGACGATATCTATCAGGAGCTCAAAGCATTTAAGCCAGACGCTGTCATCACTTACAACCGCAAGGGCGGTTTTGGTCACCCAGATCACAAGAAGGCTCACGAGGCAACAGCGATGGCGCTTCGTCGTTTCGCAAGAGATGCCAAGTCAAGAACTCCTCAGTTCTGGGTCATCGCTGAACCGGGGGAAAGATTTGACGTTGAGGTTGGCGGTTCCAAAACCGCAAAGAAGAAGAAGGCAGCCCTGGAGCAGCACGCCAGTCAGGTGGCGGTTGCAGCAGAGACTTACTCATTGGTTGCAGGGCGAGATATTCGATATGACCGACCAGAGCGACTGCGGAAAGCCTCGACCAGACCTTGGCTTTGGCTAAAGCCAGTATTTCTTGCTCTCTGGGCCCTACCGCTTGGTATCTTGATGGGCTTTGCTGGAACCTTGCTGCATTCAGTAACTGCCTCTGATGCGGAAAGAACACCTATTGGCCTGGTAGTTGCTCTGGTTATGACTTTTGCTCTTGCCGTGGCCCTGCGAATGCTTCGAAACTCTCGCGGTGCTTTGTATCTGATGAGCTTCACTCTCGCCGGAACCGTTTTCTGGCTTTCTCGGCCAAGCGTTGCAGGGGATGCGCTGATCATGGACAACCAAGCTGGAAATTTCTGGGTTTATGGGTCGTTAATCATTTGTGCTGTAGTGATCTTGTTCCCGAAGCTAAGACCCGGCACCTGGGCTAAAAACGCATCTGGACATCGCTAGTAAAATAGCAGAAGGAAGGATTCCTCAAAAATGACTTACATAATCGCTCTTCCGTGCGTGGACCTGAAAGACAAGGCCTGCATTGAAGAATGCCCGGTGGATTGCATCTACGAGGGTGACCGCATGCTTTACATCCACCCGGATGAATGCGTTGACTGCGGAGCGTGTGAGCCAGTTTGCCCGGTTGAGGCAATTTACTACGAGGATGATGTTCCAGAGCAGTGGGCGGATTACTACAAGGCCAACGTAGAGTTTTTTGAGACTGTGGGTTCCCCTGGTGGTGCAGCCAAGGTTGGCGCAATCGCAGGAGATCACCCAATCGTTGCAGCACTGCCACCACAACCTCAACAGGTATAAGTGTTTACCGCACTGCCAGAGTATCCCTGGCAATCACTCAAACCATTCAGTGAAAAAGCAGCCCTACATAAAGATGGAGCAATCGATCTATCGGTTGGTTCGCCAATCGATGAAACTCCCAAGGTTGTTCAAGACGCCCTAAAGAATTTCTCTAATGCACCGGGCTACCCATCAACCGCTGGCTCGGTTCAGTTTCGCCAGTCAGTGGTGTCTTGGTTTGCAGCTAGAAGAGGTGTAGTTGGGTTAGACTCTGATCAGGTCATGCCAACAATCGGTTCTAAAGAGCTAATTAGTTGGTTGCCGGTTCTATTGGGAATTGGTAAAGGCGACGTTGTTATTCAACCCAAGGTGGCCTACACGGCCTACGCCGTTGGAGCTGCATTTGCTGGAGCGACATTGATTTCCGAAGATAACCCAGATAAGTGGCCGGCAAATACCAAGTTGGTTTGGATTAACTCGCCTGGTAATCCAGACGGAAAAGTTCTTTCCGCCCCCGAGTTCGCTAAAGCCGTTAAGCGTGCCCGTGAATTAGGTGCGCTACTTGCCTCTGATGAATGCTACGCGGAGCTTGGCTGGAGTGCTCCATGGGATAAAGAGTTGATCCCTAGCGTTTTGGATCCGCGAGTTTGTGGCGATAGCCATGAAGGGATCTTGTGTGTTTATTCTCTTTCTAAGCAATCAAACATGGCTGGATACCGAGCAGCATTTGCTGTTGGGTCCAAGCAGCTAATTCGGGATCTAGTTAACCTACGCATGCACGCTGGCATGATGATGCCTTTGCCAACCCAGCAAGCAGTGATTGCAGCTTTGGGTGACTACCAGCATGTTAGCCAAGAAAAAGAGATCTACCGCAAGCGCAGGGATGTATTGCTTAGCGCGGTCAAGAAATACGGCTTTGAGCTCTCAGATAGCGAAGCAGGGCTATATCTCTGGGCAACTCTCGGAGAAGACTGCTGGGCCACGGTGGAGAAAATGGCACAGCTTGGAATTGTCGTAGTGCCAGGCAGCTTCTACGGCGAATATGCCACCAAGCATGTGCGCTTTTCTCTAACCGCCTCTGACAATGACATCTCTCGGGCTGCTGCCAGGCTCGAAAATGCTTTAGGCTAAACAAGGAATTTTCAGATACCAAGGAGCGCTTTGCCTGACAACGAAAAAGTAGTTATCAGCTACAAAGACAAAACTGCCGAGTTCCCGGTGGTGTCTGCAAGCGTCGGCTCCGACGCGATGGACATCAGCAAGCTCCAGTCGACCCTAGGTCTTCACACTTACGACCAGGGTTTTGTAAACACCGCATCTACAAAATCTGAAATCACTTTTATTGATGGTGATGCCGGCATCCTGCGCTACCGCGGCTACCCAATTGAGCAGCTAGCTGCCAAAAAGTCCTTTCTTGATGTCAGCTACCTGCTGATTTACGGAGAGCTGCCAGACAAGACGCAACTTGACGCATTCGATCAGAGCCTTCGCCGACACACTCTAATTCATGAAGACCTAAAGAGATTCTTCGATGCCTTCCCTCAGAACGCACACCCAATGTCTGTTCTTGCATCAGGTGTATCGGCTCTGTCAACTTTCTACCAGGACTCGCTTGACCCTCACGACCCAGAGCAGGTTGAGATCTCAACCAGAAGACTATTGGCGAAGCTTCCGGTGCTCGCTGCTTACGCACACAAGAAGAGTTTGGGACAGGCCTTGTTGTACCCAGATAACTCGCTATCGATGGTTGAGAACTTCCTGCGCCTGAACTTTGGTACTAAAGCAGAAGAGTACGCACAGAACCCAATCGTGACTAAGGCGTTAGACACCCTGTTGATTCTTCACGCTGACCACGAGCAGAACTGTTCAACTTCAACTGTTCGACTGGTTGGGTCAGCTCAGGCGAATCTATTCGCTTCTGTTTCTGCCGGCATTAATGCTTTGTTTGGCCCGCTGCACGGTGGTGCAAATGAAGCAGTGCTAAACATGCTCAACGAGATCCGCGAATCCGGTGAGTCAGTTAGCCGATTTGTTGAAAGAGTAAAGAACAAAGAAGATGGCATTCGCCTGATGGGCTTTGGCCACCGCATTTACAAGAACTTTGACCCAAGAGCCACCATTGTGAAAGCCACTGCCGACAAGGTGCTCGCAGACCTTGGCATTTCTGATCCGATGCTCGATATCGCCAAGGAGCTGGAAGCAGCAGCTCTGGCCGATCCTTACTTCGCGGAGCGAAAGCTCTACCCGAATGTAGATTTCTACACCGGCGTTATCTACAAGGCCATGGGTTTCCCGCCAAGAATGTTTACCCCGCTATTTGCCCTTGGAAGACTGCCGGGCTGGATTTCTCACTGGCGCGAAATGATGCAGGATCCAAACAACAGAATTGGAAGACCTCAGCAGGTTTATCTGGGCGAAGGCGAAAGAGCCGTTTAGTTTGGCTTCAGCCAGTAAATCGCAGTATCTCCAAAGCTTTTCGTTTCCAGAAGTCCATACCCTTTAGTTGCAATTGGCTCGGCGCGAGCCGATCTTTCAACCAGTACCAGAGCGTCTTCTGATAACGACCCAAGTAGCGACTCGAGGTTTTTCTCGACTTCTTGATTGGAAATCTCGTATGGCGGGTCAATAAAAACTAAGTCGAATATTTGAGTATTGGAATCTAGGAATTTCTGCACTAGCTGAATTTGAACTTTCGCAATAACTTCATGATCTTCCTCGGCAAGGCCG
>JBIJAI010000044.1:0-5165 GCA_044345815.1 Rhodoluna sp.
ATGACGACTTGGCCCGCTTCCAGAGCTGGCTTGATTTTGCTTGCTACGTGATGAGCTCTATCGGCTGCATATAGAAGTGCCTCGGAGCGAGCTGATACTTCGCCTTTACGGTGCAATAAAAGATGTCTGATTTCTTGACCGAGTTCGGTTCCCCCAGGCTCAAGGGTTCTAACTACCTCTAGAGCTTTAGAAGATAGGTAGCTTTCCATCAAGTCAGCTTGAGTGGACTTGCCAACGCCATCGATTCCCTCAAAGGAGATGAATAGTCCGTGGCCCAAGTTACTTCTTCTTTCTAGCGGTGCCAGCCTTCACAGTCTTTTTAGGAGCTGCTGCTTTTTTGGAAACTCGACCTGCCTTAGGGGCAGCTTGACCTGGCTCTAGACCAAGTTTCTCACGCCTGATGGCCAAAAGCTCAAATGCCTGATCTGGGCTTAGCTCCTCAAGCTTTTCATCCTTTGGAATGGTGGCGTTGATGGCTCCATCGGTGACGTAGTCACCGAACTGACCAGTCTTGGCAAACACCGGTAATCCGCTGGCCGGGTCTTCACCGAACTCGCGAAGCGGTGTGGCAGCAGTTCTGCGACCGCCGTACTTTGGCTGCTTGTAAAGCTCAAGAGTTTCTTCCAACGTCAGCGAGAAGATCTGGTCTTCGGTGGCCAAAGATCTGGAGTCAGTTCCCTTTTTCAAGTAAGGTCCGAACTTTCCATTTTGAGCTGTGATTGGTGTTTCGGTTTCTGGATCTAGGCCAATTGTTCTTGGAAGAGAAAGCAGCAGCACAGCCTGCTCGAAAGTAAATGTCTCGGGAGACATCGACTTGAAAAGCGAAGCGGTCTTTGGCTTCTCGGCGTTTGGATCTTCTAGCAAAACGTATGGACCGTAGCGGCCATCTTTGAACAAGATATCGTATCCAGTAGTTGGGTCTTGGCCCATGACGCGGTCAGAAATAATCGGTGCATCAATTAGCTCTTGGGCCTTGGCAACAGTTAGCTCATCAGGGGCAAGGCCTTCAGGGATGTTTACGATGCGTCTACCGTTTTCGTCGGCACCTTCGCTACCTGGCTCAACCATGGTCTCGATGTATGGGCCATACTTACCGGTTCGAAGCGTGATGTTCTCGGCTAGGAAAATTGAGTTAACAGCCTTCGGGTCATGCTCACCAACGTTTTGCACGGTGTCGTGCAAACCATCTTCAGTTTCGGTTCCGAAGTAGAACTTTTTGAGCCAGTCGCTTCTATCTAGTTCTCCGGCTGCAATCTGGTCGAGGTTTTCTTCCATCTGAGCGGTGAAGGCGTAATCAACTAGCTTCACGAAGTTCTCTTCCAGGAAGCGGGTCACAGTAAAAGCGATCCATTCTGGAACTAGAGCCTGGCCGCGCTTTACGACATAGCCCTTGTTGATGATGGTGGACAAAATAGCAGCGTAAGTGGAAGGTCTTCCGATGCCATCTTCTTCCAGGGCCTTCACAAGTGAAGCCTCTGTGTAGCGAGGAGGTGGCAAAGTTATGTGGTCCTTCGCGGTGACCTCAACAACCGAAAGCTGCTGGCCAACTTCCAAAGCGGGAAGCTTTAGCTCTTTTTCACTCTCGTCTTCTTCTTCGCGCTCAACATCGCGGCCTTCTTCGTAGGCAGCTAGGAATCCCTTGAAAAGCACCACGGTTCCAGATGCTGAGAACTCGGCAGATTTGCCGCCATCTAATGGACCAACGGAAATCTTTGCTGTGGTGGTCGAAACTCTGGCATCGGCCATCTGGGAAGCCATTGTTCTTTTCCAGATCAACTCGTACAAATCCTTGGACCTTGATGACATGCTCATCGGAAGATCACTTGGGTGCAAGAAGGTTTCACCCGCTGGTCGAATCGCTTCGTGGGCTTCCTGAGCATTTTTGTTCTTGCCTGTGTAGACGCGAGGAGAATCAGGAACCGAGTCCTTGCCAAACATTTCAACCGCTAGGTTCCTTGCAGCTTGAATCGCCTGGGTTGATAGAACCGGTGAGTCGGTACGCATATATGTAATGTGTCCGTCTTGATACAACGACTGAGCGGTATCCATAGTCTGCTTGGCAGACATGCGAAGTTTTCTTGAAGCTTCCTGCTGCAACGTAGAGGTAGTAAATGGCGCAGCTGGACGTCTGGTGGATGGCTTTGATTCCACCGATTCAACTTTTACCTTTATATCTTTTCCTCGCATGGCCGCAGCAAGTTTCTCGGCCGCATCTAGGTCAAGAAGTAGAACGCCGTCTTTGATCTCACCTTTGTCGTTGAAGGCATCTCCGGAAGCGATTCTCTTGCCGTCAATAGAAAGAAGTTTTGCTTCGAAATCTTGCTCTTTACCAACATTGGTTGTGAAAAGGGCTTTGACGTCGTGGTAGCTTGCAGAGATAAATGCCATGCGCTCACGCTCACGCTCAACTACCAATCTCATGGCAGGTGACTGAACTCGTCCTGCGCTAAGACCGCGGTTGATCTTGCGCCATAAAACGGGAGAAACTTCATAGCCGTAAAGGCGGTCAACGACTCGTCTGGTTTCTTGAGCCTGAACTAGGTTCTGGTCAACATCTCGGGTTTTGCCCAAAGCTTCCTGAATGGCAGTTTTTGTGATTTCATGGAACACCATTCGCTTGACCGGAACCTTGGGCTTGAGCACCTGGAGTAGGTGCCAGGCGATGGCCTCTCCCTCGCGGTCTTCATCAGTTGCAAGATATAGCTCGTCGGCTTCACCAAGGGCTTTTTTCAGCTCGGCGACGGTCTTGGATTTACCTGCAGAAATGGCGTAGTACGGCTCAAAGTCATTTTCGATGTCGATCGAGAACTTGGCTAGTGAGCCCTTTTTCTTCTTTTCCTCAGGGGGTAAGTTCTTGGGGTCGATAAGGTCGCGGATGTGCCCGATCGAGGCCATGACTGTGTAGTCATCACCTAGATACTTAGCAATGGTCTTCGCCTTTGCTGGCGACTCGACGATTACTAACTTGTTGCCTGGCATACATCTCCTATTACGTTCACTTCAGGGTCCTGCTCGAGCTCGTGCTTTATGCACGATCCCCCAAGACTCGAAACTGGTCTCAATAAAGACCTCGAAACCGACAATACGACATCGTTCCAAAACCAGCTGGCTATTGGTGGCGATATCTTTTGCCACAATACACGGATAACCGGAAGATACACCTCGAAGTGCGTCGGTTGCAGCCAGCGCAATGGCTTCTGTAGTGGCTTGAAGCCTTGTATTTACTAGTAAATGCAAGGAAAAGAAACTTCCAGCTGAAAATATTCCGAGAATCACAATTAGGACGCTAAAAGCCAGAATTGTTCCCGCTCCAGCATCATTTTTTATTGACCTTGGGCTTTTGCGCACTGTGACTCAATCAATTCCAAACCAGTCAAATCAATACTCAAGATTCCAATTTCACTGCGCAAAATCACGCACACAACACCCAACTCTTCTTGAATTTCGAAGCCAACTTGCTCGCCAAGACTCGAAACCAGTGCATCAACAATCTCAATTGGTTCACCTCTTGCAATAGCCCTAGCAATTGTTGATGCAGCTGAAACTAACTCCATGCGCTGCAGCTGAATACTCATCGCCCCAAGCGCCAATCCAACAATCAAAAGCACTGCAGGCAGGGTCAAAACCAGCTCGGCAGTGACACTGCCTGAGTCTTGTCTAGCTGCCGCCAAGGCTAAGCGCCGATCGAACCAGATCAAACAAGATTGCCTTGACCTCGTCACTTCTCATGATCACTACCAATAGCCCCGCAAAGCCCACCGCCGCCATAGTGGCAATTGCGTACTCAGCGGTTGCTGCTCCTTCGTCCGATTTCCAGTTCATTTTCTATACCTTTCTATACAGCTCTAAACAGACCAATTCCCAGCGGAATCACCGCCAGAAAAACAAACGCCGGAAGGGCTGCAAGTCCCAGGGGCAAAAGAAGAGAAATTGTGAGCTTGGCCAGCACCTGGCGCCTTTGATTCCAAAGCCGGTGCCTATAGGCATCTGCCCGAGCTGACAAAATCCCCGAAAGGGCGATTCCCGATTGCTCAGAAACGCTCACTGCATCCTGTAGCGCCGAAAGCTGTTCTTTAGATACCTGTTCTCCAAAGTTCAAAACGGCTTTGTTTTGGGCAAGTGCAGAAGATGCCCTTGGGGACAATCCGGCAGATAAACCAATTACCACCGCATCCAAAAATGCCCCTGGGTCAGCTTCCCTTGGCTTCGCCTTTTCGAGCATTCGTAAAGACACAACCCTTGCAGTAATCAGCAAGATCAACCCAACTCCAACGGCTAGAGAACCAAGCGAGGTCTCAAGTGCCGAAGAAATTGTTGGAAGACCCAGCAACTCGGCAAAGACAACGGCAAGTATCGGAAGAAGCAAAATCAAGTTCGCACTTGCCCTAGGAGAGGCAAAAGCAATCTTTAGCTCGCTTGATTGCTTGTGCTGCGATTCAAATACTTCAGCTAGGCGATCTAGGGCAAGGGCAAGATTACCCCCAGAGTCTTTTGCCATATCCCAGATGAATTGAAACTGCTTTTTCTGAAACTCACTCAGCGATTGAATCTGAAATGAATTGATTGCGACCTGGTTGGTCGCTCCGGATCTAAGAAGTGCCGAAAGCTCTAGCACTGCAAGATTGGCGCTCATGCCAACTGCAACTTTCGAGTGCGAAGCTGCGAAACAACCTGCAACTTGCCATCAACAATTTCAAACTTCCCGATACCGGAAACGCTTCGCTTCCCTGCTTGATTACCAAGAGCAATCACCCAATCAAAAGCAGATGCAACCAATCTAGAAAGTGTTTGCTCATCAATCCCCTGCTGCATGGCAATCGAAAGTAGCCGTTCAGGCACCTGCTCTAGGGAGTTGGCATGCAGTGTGGTGGCACCGCGGTGTCCGGTGTTTAGAGCTTGAAGCATGGGAATAAGTTCTGAACCTCTTACCTCCCCGATGCAGATCCGATCCGGTCTCATTCGAAGTGCTTGGCGAACCAGGTCTTCAAGGGTTATCTCACCAACACCTTCAATGTTCTTCAGCTTGGTCTGAAGGCAAATCACATTGTTTCCAGAAAGCTCCGTGACGTCCTCAACGGCAATCACACGTTCACTGGTTTCTGAAAGCATTGCGCGAAGCAAAGTTGTCTTTCCGGTGCCGGTGGCACCGGTAATCAAAAAGCTTT
>JBIJAI010000045.1:0-5106 GCA_044345815.1 Rhodoluna sp.
GTCAGGGACTTGGATCCAGGGAGGCTGATGGTTGCCGCCAGTTGATTTTGGGTGCTGGGGGCGAGCCAGCGGCGGGAATAGCTTTCATCAGTCATTGGTTTTAAAAGTAGCAGTAATGCAAAAACAATAGGAGTTCACTGTGTCAGTAGTGCTAGAGCAAGCCGTAACAGGCCGGTTGTTAGACTCTGAACCTATGACAATCCAGCCCAGCAAAGCCACCGAAGACAAGATTCGGGACTTTGAACAGCAGGCGATACCCCTGATGCCCCAGCTCTACGGAGCGGCCCTTCGCTGGACAAGAAACCCATCAGACGCAGAAGACTTGGTTCAAGAAGCCATGGCCAAAGCGTTTGTTGCCTGGGCTCAGTACCAGCAGGGAACCAATCTGAAGGCTTGGCTGTACCGAATCATGACCAACACCCACATCAACAGCTATAACAAAAAAGCCAAAGACCCATCCAAAGGCGGGCTTGATGATCTTGAGGATTGGCAGCTGGGCGATGCTAAGTCGTTGACTGCATCAACCTCTCGATCTGCAGAGCTGGAAGCATTGGACAGTCTTCCATCGGAGGTAATCCGTAAGGCTCTGCTTGAAATTCCAGAAGAATTCCGAATGGTTGTCTACTACGCAGTTGTTGATGGACTTCCTTACGCAGAAATTGCCGAGGTTATGGGCACTCCGGTTGGAACAGTAATGAGTCGGCTGCACCGCGGTAAGAAATTGCTTCGAGTGCTACTTGCGGAATATGCCCGCGAACAGGGATATTTGTCCTCGGAAACAAAGACGGAGAAAAGCTAATGGCAGAGTTTGACTGCGAAGAAACCAAGTCGTTGGTTCACGAGTACCTACATAATGAATTGCGTCCAGAGGACCAGAAGGACATCACCACTCACCTTGCGCTTTGTGATTCCTGCGAAGAGGAATACGACTTAGAGGTGAATTTGAATAAGGCAATTAGTAGATCTTGCGACGAGGATCCGCCTCAGCAGCTAGCAGAAAAAGTTTTGGACTTTATCAAAAAGTCCCAATCAAACTAACTTTGGGTTTCTTCCAAGCCCAACCACGGATACCAACCACGGTTTAGAACCAACCAAGCCATTAACCCGTAGCCAGTTTGTGCCGGCATGTTTCTTGCAGAAACTTCTAGTTCTGCGTTGAATCCCTCGTGGTCAACTAACGGGTGAAAAAAATCAACAAAAGGTACGCTCCGGCGACGGCAAACATCTTCGTAGCCGGTTGCCAGGTGCTCAATCTCGTAGTTCAATGCTTTATCAAAACTTGGCGGTGGTCCCACGACAAAAACTGAAATGTCATTTCGCTTTGCTTCATCGATGATTGTCGCGATGTTCAGTCTTGAACGCGATACAGATATTCCCTCGCGGGCATCTGAGTTTCCAAGGGCTAACACCAAGCGGTTGTCGGTTTCGGGGCGGAATCTTCTTTGGACTTCGCCAGCCCAGCGCTCGAGCAGGCCGGCGCTGGTTTCGCCAGGGGCTGGAACGTTATAGATATCGATGATCGGGTCTTCTATTGGAGTTCGGGCGATAACTCGCCCAACCCAACCCAAGGCCTTTACATCGCCGATAGCCGTTGTTGACTCGTCGCCAAGAATGACGATGCGAGTTTCCGTTTTTTCGGACTGTTCCATTTAGCTACAGTGCCAACGCTCTTGCGATTACGTCGGCTTGCTCAACAGCATGACGCTTGGCTGAGCCAGTTGCAGGAGAAGCGCTGGCAGGTCTTGAAACCAAAGTTGCAACTTGACCGTTCATATACTTAGGCAGGAACAATCCGATATAGGTCCAAGGTCCCTGGTTGGCAGGCTCATCCTGCACCCAGTAAAGCTCAGCGTTTGGATACGTGGCGTAGGTTTGCTTGATTTCATCTACCGGTGTCGGGTAGAGCTGCTCAATGCGAACTACAGCGATGCTCTTGTCGCCGCGCTTTTCTAGCTCGGCCATCAGGTCCCAGTAGATTTTTCCAGAACACAGAATCACTCGCTTAACACTTGCCTTGTCCAAGCCCTGGGTGTCATCAATCACAGGCTGGAAAGTTCCGTTCGTGAATTCTGAAACCGATGAAGAAGCTGCCTTCAAACGAAGCATGGATTTAGGCGTAAAGACCACAAGCGGTCTTCTAGGTCTAGTGAATGCTTGTCTGCGAAGCAAGTGGAAGTGTGAAGCGGGTGTGCTTGGCTGGGCAACAGTCATGTTGTTTTCAGCACACAGCTGAAGGAATCTTTCAATTCGTGCCGAAGAGTGATCCGGTCCTTGCCCTTCGTAGCCGTGAGGCAGCAGCAGAACCAAACTAGAGTGCTGGTTCCACTTTTGCTCGGCTGAAGAAATGAACTCATCGACAATGGTCTGTGCGCCGTTCACGAAATCACCAAACTGTGCTTCCCACAAAACAAGGGCTTCTTTGTTTTCGATGGAATATCCGTATTCGAATCCCATGGCTGCATACTCGCTTAGAAGTGAGTCATAGATCCAGAACTTCGCCTGATTCGCACTCAAGTTTCTAAGCGGCATCCACTCTTGGCCATTTACTCTGTCGTGGAAAACAGCGTGACGCTGCACGAAGGTTCCTCGTCTTGAGTCCTGACCGGCAAGACGAACCGGGACCCCTTCGACAAGAAGCGAACCAAGGGACAGTAATTCTCCGAAGCCCCAGTCAATTCCGCCCTCGCGGCTCATTTCCACTCGCTTAGCAAGAAGCTGCTGAAGCTTAGGGTGAACGCTGAATCCTGCAGGGGTGTTGGCGTGGGCGTCACCGATTAGCTCTAGGACTTCCTTAGAGATCGCTGTTGGCCTAGTGATCTCAGGCGCGTCACTGGCGGTAGTTCCAATACCAACTCGCCGAGGAATCAGTTCAATTGGTGCAGCCATAGCTTCGTGAACCTCAACAAAAGCGTTTTCAAGCTTGGCCTGGAAATCTGAGTTAGCAGCCTCAAACTCTTCTTTTGTTATGTCCCCACGTCCAACTAGAGATTCGACGTAGAGGGTTCTTACTGAACGCTTAGCTTCAATCAGGTTGTACATCAACGGCTGGGTCATCGAAGGATCGTCACCTTCGTTGTGGCCACGGCGGCGGTAGCAGATCAAGTCGATAACTGCATCGTTTTTGAATTCCTGTCGGTACTCAAAAGCCAATTGAGCAACACGAACAACTGCCTCAGGGTCATCGCCATTGACGTGGAATATCGGAGCCTGAATTGATTTCGCAACATCGGTCGAGTAAACAGTTGAGCGTGACTCTGACGGAGGTGTTGTAAATCCAACCTGGTTATTGATAACTAAGTGGATTGTTCCACCGGTTTTATATCCGCGAAGAGCTGCCATGTTCAAAGTTTCAGGAACAACTCCTTGGCCAGCGAATGCCGCATCGCCATGAATTAGAACTGGAACCACAGGGAACTGATCTCTTGGACCATCAATTCGATCAAGCTTCGCTCGGACAATTCCTTCGAGCACAGGATTTACTGCTTCAAGATGGGATGGGTTTGCTGCAAGGGAAACCTTAACTTTGTTGCCCTTAAGGCTTTCGAAAGTGCCTTCAGTACCAAGGTGGTATTTCACATCTCCTGAACCCTGAACTGATTTGGTGTCAGTGTTTCCTTCGAACTCTTTGAACACCTGGCCGTAAGTTTTACCCGCGATGTTAGTGAGAACGTTTAGTCGACCGCGGTGAGCCATACCGATACAAACTTCTTCGATACCTGCGTCGGCAGCGGACTGCAAGATCTCATCCATGGCAGCAATTGCACCTTCGCCACCTTCAAGGCTGAAGCGCTTTTGACCGACGAACTTGGTTTGCAAGAAAGTTTCAAAAGCTTCAGCTTCATTGAGCTTGTTTAGAATTCGCATTTGCTCTTCGCGGGTTGGCTTTGCGTATGGCTTTTCAAGTCTGTCCTGGAACCACTTGCGCTGAGTTGGGTCCTGGATGTGCATGTATTCAACACCAACGGTGCGGCAGTAGGAATCGCGAAGGGTCTTCAAGATTTCACGGAACGGTGCCTTGGACTTACCACCGAATCCTGCTGTTCTGAAGGTTCGATCTAGATCCCAAAGGCTAAGCCCGTGGTTCAATACATCAAGGTCTGGGTGAGTGCGCTGTTTGTACTCGAGTGGGTCAGTATCGGCCATCAAGTGTCCGCGAACTCGGTAAGCGTTAATTAGCTCTTGAATTCTTGTTGACTTGTCTCGGTCATCCGCGCCATCGCGGTCAAAGTCAGCAACCCAACGAACCGGCTCGTAAGGAATTCGTAGGTCGGCGAAGATCTGATCGTAGAAGCCGTCTTCACCAAGAAGTAGACCGTGAACAATCTTTAGGAACTCACCGCTTCCGGCACCCTGGATAACTCTGTGATCATATGTAGAGGTAAGGGTAATGATCTTGCTGATACCAAGTTTTGCTAGTTGAGCATCACTCATACCTTGGAACTCGGCAGGGTACTCCAAAGCGCCAGCACCTACGATGCAACCTTGACCTTTGGTTAGACGTGGAACCGAGTGAACGGTTCCAATCCCACCTGGGTTAGTGAGCGATATTGTCGTTCCCTGGAAGTCGCCTGCGGTCAGTGTGTTTGTTCTTGCCTTCGCTACTAGGTCTTCGTAGGCGGTTAGATACTCGGCGAAGTTCAAGCGCTGAGCGCGCTTGATGTTTGGAACCAAGAGCGCTCTGGATCCATCTGGTTTTGGAATGTCAATTGCGAGTCCGAAGTTGATATTCGCTGGCGCAACTACAACTGGTTTCTCGTCAACGATGTCGTAGTACACATTTTGGCTAGGGAACTTCTTTAGCGCCTGGATGATCGCAAAACCAATTAGGTGGGTGAAGGAAACCTTGCCACCGCGAGTTCTAGAAAGGTGAGAATTGATAACCAGGCGGTTATCAATCAAAAGTTTTGCTGGTAGCGCACGAACGCTGGTTGCGGTTGGAATCTGGAGAGACATATCCATGTTGGTTGCAAGAGTCTTGGCCATACCCTTTAGGGCAGTTACTTGATCTTGAGCATCCTCGTCCGAAGACTCTGGAACAACAGCGATTGATTCAGTGATAGGAGCTTGAGCTGGGATTGGAGCCGGCTTGGCTTCGACGCGAGTGGT
>JBIJAI010000059.1:0-3747 GCA_044345815.1 Rhodoluna sp.
ATCATTGATGAATATCAGATTCCTTGGCAGGTGTCCCAGCTTGGATGCCGCGCTGAATATAGCTTTAGGGCGACTGCTCCTAGAACTGGAAAAGAGGCCGCGGATGCTGATGATTTCGAACTGCAGCAATACCTGCACTTACACGCGCTAAACCGTGGAATCTTGATGACTCCATTTCACAACATGGCCTTGATTTCACCGGCAACGACGCATGAAGATGTGAAGCGTCACACTGAACACTTCAAGGATGCCGCGGAGGCTCTGTTTACTTAAGTTTCGCTTGCCTCTTACGCTTTAGCGCACCGCCCAGCTGGAATACCAGCACAAGGGCAATTGCAAAGAAGAACACTGCGGAACCAATCACGTTTGCCTCTGGTGGAATTCCGCGAAGTGCTGCCGTGTAGACATACTTCGGGAAAGTTATTTCAGTTCCCGAGTTGAAGGCGGTTACGATGTAGTCATCAAAGCTTAAGGCCAGCGAAAGCAGGGCTGCCGCCATGATGCCTGGAAGTAGCAACGGAAGAGTGATCTTCATAAACACCTGTGTTGGCGATGCATACAAGTCGCGACCTGCTTCCTCAAGCTTTGGATCAAGAGTTGCGATACGTGCCTTTACGGTTACGACCACAAAGCTCAAAGTGAAAAGAATGTGACCGACGATGATGGTTCCCAATCCTCGGGGAATTCCGACGTTGAAGAACTGAGCGGCAAGGCCAGCTCCCATTACTACCTCTGGGGTTGCAAGAGGCAAGAATAGTAGCAAGTTAGTAGCTGATCTGAACTTGAATTCATATCTGGTTACGGCAATCGCAAGCATGGTTCCAAGGATTGTCGAGATGATGGTGGCTATAACTGCAATAAGAACTGAGTTACCGAAAGCTTCACAAACGGCCTCGTTGTTGCAAACCCCTGTCCAGTTATCAAAAGTGAAGCCTTGCCAACCAGGGGTGTTCTTAAAAGGATCATTGAATGAGAAAACGAAAGTGTAAGCAATAGGGAACATCAAGAAGATGAAAGCTAGGACCACGTAAGTCGGAAGAAGGTACTTCCCCAAGCTAAAGCGCCTCACAGTAGGTCCTCCGTTCCGGTTCTGCGAATGTAAACCGAAACCAGTGCAACAATCGCCGCCATCAAAAGAACCGAAAGCGCAGAAGCGCTAGGGAAATCCTGAATGGTGATGTAGTTGGCCTCAATTACGTTTCCGAGCATCGAGGTATTCGGGCTTCCGAGGAAGTTTCCGCTGGCCGTTACGAAGTCACCTGCGACTGGGATAAAGGTAAGCAAGGTTCCCGATGTGATTCCGGGAATCGATAGCGGGAAAGTCACTTTCCAGAAAGTGCTTGTTGGTGTCGCGTAAAGATCACTACCTGCTTCTAGAAGAGCTGTGTCGAGACGCTCCAGGTTTGTATAAAGCGGCAAAGTCATAAACGGAATGAAGTTGTAAGTAAGACCAAACACCACAGCGAATGAGCTTCCGAGCAAGAACTGGTCATCGGCCATCAAACCAGTGTCACGAAGGATGGTGGAAAGCCATGAGTTTTGCGAGAACACCTGCTTCCAGGCAAAAGTTCTTAGCAGAAAGCTAATAAAAAACGGTGCAATAACCAAGGTAAGAAGCAGCGCCTGAAGCACTGGTTTGTTTCTAGCCTTCACTGCAATGAAGTATGCAATTGGGTAGCTAATAGCCAGCGCAAGCAAGGTTGCAAGTGTTGCATAAACAAATGATCTGATGATCTGGTCGAAGTACTCGGCCACTACAAATACGTAGTTTCCAAACTCCAGCCCAGGCTGATAAACACCAATTCCCCCGCCAAGAACCGGAGCCTGAAGAGAGGTTGTGATCAAGGAAGCAAACGGGGTGATGAAGAAAAGTCCAAGGTAGAAGATTCCAGGCAGCAGCAGAAGCAAAACTACTTTTGAGTTTTTCGGCTTCCCTGTGGTCTTTGCTTTCTTGACCAAAACCTGGGTTGACATCTGCTTAGTGACCCTCGGGTTTTGCAACAGGAAGATCGGCAAGCCCAAAGGTGTGCTCGACCTTCCAGCTAACCCAGACCTTGGCACCCAATTCAGTTACTGGTGACTTACCAATGTTTTGCGCAAAGACAGTGACGTTTCCAAGGTTTGGAATCTCGATTAGGTACTGGTTGCTCACTCCGGTGAAGCGAATGTCGATAATCTCGCCCGGTCCAACAACGTTTAGGCCAGCATCAGCCTTTGGTTCGGCATCTTCGTGGAAGAAAGCCTTCTCAGGGCGAACGCCAATGGCGATCTTTCCGGTGGTCTTCTCAGCTCGGTTGTTTGGAACCTTGATCTGGCGACCGGCAACACTGATACTGACCGAGTCACCGGATGACTCGGCGACATCTCCAACAAAGATGTTTGACTGACCCAAGAACTTGGATACAAAGATGGTCTTTGGTCTTTCATACAGCGCTTCTGGAGCGCCCATCTGCTCGATACGACCCTTGTTCATAACCGCAACAGTGTCAGCCATGTCCATGGCTTCTTCCTGGTCGTGGGTTACGTGCAAGAAGGTAAGCCCAACTTCCATCTGGATGGCCTTTAGCTCAACCTGCATCTGGCGACGGAGCTTTAGATCCAGTGCACCTAGTGGCTCATCCAAAAGAAGTAGTGACGGGCGGTTTACCAGTGCTCGAGCTAGTGCAACACGCTGCTGCTGACCACCAGAAAGTTGAGTAGGTCTGCGCTCAGCCAAGTGCTCCAGCTCAACGAGCTTTAGCGCTTCAGTTGCCTTAGGCAGCGGGTTCTCAATTTTTCTTTGACGAAGACCAAACGCCACATTCTCCAGCACTGACATGTGCGGGAAAAGCGCGTAGTTCTGGAACACGGTGTTGACTGGTCGCTCGTGCGGCTTTGTGCTGGTGACGTCCTGATTTCCAATAAGGATTTTTCCCTTGGTTGGAGAATCCAGTCCAGCCACCAAGCGCAGAGTCGTTGTCTTTCCGCAACCGGAAGGTCCCAAAAGCGCAAAGAATTCGCCTGCGGGAATCTTGAGGTCGAGATCCTCGATTGCTACGAATCCAGGATATTCTTTCCTGATTCCAACAAGCTCAAGATCGGCCCCGCGGGCTACGAACTCGGTTGCCAACTAAGCGCCCAGCTGAACTCTGCCCCAAGCCGTAGCAAATGACTGCTCTTCTTCAGCGGTCAATGCACGGAATGCGTGAGTAAGCGACAAGAACTGCTCGTCAGGGAAGATTAGCTTGTTCTCTGCTAGCACAGGATCAATGTTGATTGCTTCCTCATACGCTCCAACTACTGGTGTGATGTAGTTCACATACGCTGCAAGCTCAGCTGCGTTCTTCGGGTCGTAGTAGAAGTTGATTAGCGCTTCAGCGTTCTTCTTGTGGGTTGCACCCATAGGGACGGTAAAGACGTCAGCAGAGATTGTTCCGCCTGACTCAGGAAGGAAGAATCCGTACTTCTCGAAACCTGCACTCGAGTTCATCTGGCTGAGGTCACCGGACCAAACAATTCCAGCGACATACTCGTCGTTAGCAAAGCCATCCATGTATTCGTTTCCGGCGAAGGCCTTGATTTTGCCGTCGGCGTAAAGAGCAGCAATGTCATCGACAACCCCGTTGAAGGCATCCTCGGTGAATGAAGAGTCGCTTGCGATATCTAGACCCTTGGCAAGAGCAATAACACCAACAGAGTCTCTCATCTCAGAAAGAAGAACAACTCGGCCGTTGAGTCCTGTTAGCCATAGGTCCTCGACCGTCTCTG
>JBIJAI010000043.1:0-5577 GCA_044345815.1 Rhodoluna sp.
GGGGCGTCCTTACCGGTTAGCTCCTTGAAAAGCTCCTTGTTGTAAGCAATACCCCCCAGGATGCCCTGGAAAGGAACGGTGAATTCACGGTTAGCGTCGTACGCAGCACCAAGGTAAGCAGGAGCAACATTCTTGTGGTTAGGCATGTTTGCAAGATCCAGCTTCTGAACCTGGCCATCGCGAACCAAACGAGCTGCAAGCCATTCGGTTGGGCAGATCAAATCCGCGCCAACATCCTTACCAGCGATAAGTTCGTTTCTGTTAATTCCGTACCACTCATCGTTGTCGTTGTATTCCTCAAGGTACTCAACGGTGATTCCAGACTCAGCCTGGAAGCGCTCTAGAGTCGGCTTCGATAGTTCATCTTCAGAAAGATCCATGTAGCCTGGCCAGTTGTTCCAAACCAAAACTTTTTCAGAATCTGACATGTCGGTTGCTGGAACTAAAGCTTCTGATGTTGCTCCGCCATCGCCTGCTGGTGCACATGCTGCCAGACCTAGAGCTGCAGCTGTTCCACCGATACCAGCAAGTGCTGTTCTTCTGGTTAGCTGATTGCGACGGTGCATTTTTACCAGTTCGGCCATCATTGGATCTGCTGGAAGTGAGTTGGGGTCTTTCATTTGACTACTCCTATTTTCGAGAACTAAGGAAACAAGGTAGGAGACCCAACTCAAGCTGGGCTCTTCAGCAATAATCCTGCCATAAATCAAATGGCTCCAAAGCCAAAAATGGGCAAAATGCCCTCCGCGTGCCACAGCATTTTCCTGAGAGTTTGTGGTGAGGAAATAGCCCCATCGGGCACCAAGGAGAAACAGGTATCCTAAAACTGCGCCGAAATAGCGCCCAAAAAACCAGCAGGAGAGCCAATGAAGATCTCAGTGCCCAAAGAGGTCAAGAACAACGAGTACCGCGTTGCTATCACCCCAGCCGGAGTTCACGAGTTAGTTGGCCTAGGTCACGAAGTTTTCATCGAGCAAGGTGCGGGCCTTGGCTCAGCTATCTCCGATCAGGAGTACATCGAAGCCGGAGCCAAAATCACTAGCGATGCAGCCTCCACTTGGGCCAGCGCTGAATTAGTGCTCAAGGTCAAAGAGCCAATCGCCTCCGAGTATGGATACCTAAGAGATGGTCTGACTCTATTTACTTACCTGCACCTTGCTGCAGATCTTCCACTGACCAAAGAATTGGTTGCGAAAAAGGTAACGGCGATTGCCTATGAGACCGTGCAGCTACCTTCCAGGCAGCTTCCTCTGCTTGCTCCAATGTCGGAAGTTGCAGGCCGCCTTGCTCCCCTAGTTGGCGCGAACACCTTGCTTCGCCAAAACGGCGGCAACGGAATGCTCCTTGGAGGCGTTCCTGGAACAAGACCTGCGCGCGTAGCTGTCCTTGGCGGCGGAGTCGCCGGTACTAACTCGATCGCAGTTGCAGTTGGAATGGGAGCAGAGGTAACAGTTCTAGACACCAATTTGAATCGCTTACGCGAACTTGATGCCCTGTATGCCGGAAGACTTAGAACCATTGCAAGCAACAGCTTCGAGATTGAGCGAGCCGTGAAGGACGCCGATTTAGTGATTGGATCTGTACTTATTCCAGGAGCTAAAGCTCCGAAACTGGTGACTAACGCACTTGTAAAGAAGATGAAGCCTGGTGCAGTACTGGTTGACATCGCTATCGATCAGGGTGGTTGCTTCGAAGACTCAAAGCCAACCACTCACGCAGAGCCAACCTTCAAAGTTCACGACACTGTTTTTTACTGTGTAGCGAACATGCCTGGAGCGGTTCCTCACACCTCTACTTATGCACTGACCAACGCAACCCTTCCATACGTGAAAGCAATTGCGACGCTTGGGTGGAAGAAGGCTCTGCAGACAGATCCTGCTCTGGCATTAGGCCTGAATACATTTGCCGGAGCAGTTGTGAACGAGCCGGTAGCGGTTGCTCACCAGATGGAATCAAAGCCGCTTGCTTCGGTTCTGGCCTAAAGCCCAACGGAAAATAGAAACCTTTAGCTGCTGAGTTGGCTGTTGCAACATAGCCGCTTCCCCAACCGGCTACTTGCGCAAGCGATAGCTTGTTTGGATTCATCCCTAACTGAACTAGATCAATTGGATCAGAGCTAGCCATGGCTACCCGCGCGCGCAGGTTCGTGAGCATGGCTCTAGGGATTCCAGTCAAGGACTGGGTTGCCGCAATCAGGTACACACCGAGAGATCTTCCCCTGGCGCAGACATCCTCCAGGCAAGCACTAGCTGTTGCCCCGGTTGCAAGGGCAGCTGCGAATTCATCAACTACCACCACAATCGAAGCCATGGAATTTCCTAATTCATTGAACTGCTCGAGATTTGCTACCTGCGCCGTGGCAAATTGCTGCTCCCTACGGGTCAGTTCCGAAGAGACAAACCCCCATAGCTGTTTTTGTTTAGCAGCATCTAAATCAGTTGCCAACCCAAGACAGTTATCTTGAAATCTCTCAAGCGTGGCACCGCCCTTGAAATCAAACAAGACAAGTTGGCAACTACTTTCCTGAAGCAGAGAGTAAACCAGTAGCTTCAAAAACTCTGACTTGCCCGAACCAGTGGGCCCAACGATGATCAGATGTGGTCCATCGCCAGCTAAATCAATTACCTGCTGGCTCCCGGTATCAGCGCCAAGCCAGAGTGGCAGATGCTTGGTTGACCCAAAATCAAACCCGCTGCGAACTGTATCTAAAGTTGCCTCCAAATAATCAGGTGCGCTTTTTGTCTGATGATGCGCAACCAGCAGATCGTGCCACTGCTTCTTCCAGAGAAACTCGAACCTTGGAAGCACACGATTTTCTATTGCAACTTGTCCGGGGGAAACAAATATCTTGGAGCCGAGTTCAAATACCGGATAGCGGTTCTTGTAAAGCGTGATGCCAAACATTAAAGAAACCATTAGTGCGCTAATCAAAGCCATCTGCCAGTATCCGCTCGAGAGACCGACAGAAAGTCCAATTAGGAGCGAGGGTAGGTACCAAATCAGCTGCATAAAAACTAAACCTGCCTGAGATTCAGGCAGGTTTAGTTAGAGAAAACGAAACTGTGGATTAGTCCCCGATGTAGCTCATGACGTGCTTGATGCGGGTGTAATCCTCAAAGCCATACATCGATAGGTCCTTGCCGTATCCAGAGTGACGGAAACCACCGTGAGGCATCTCAGCTGCAAGCGGGATGTGAGTGTTGATCCAAACACAACCAAAGTTCAGTCCCTTACTAAAGCGCATCGCGGTGGTGTGATCCTTGGTCCACACGCTCGATGCCAGACCATACTTCACATCGTTAGCGTTTCGCATAGCTTCGTCAGCGTCCTTGAACTTCTGGACAGTAATGACCGGACCAAAGATTTCAGACTGGATGTGCTCGTCCTTCTGCTTCAGTCCTGACAAAACAGTTGCCTCTAGGAAGTAGCCCTCAGTTCCAACCTGTACCCCACCGGTTTCTAGGTTGGCGTGAGAAGGTAGTCGATCGATAAAGCCCTTTACGCGCTCTAGCTGACCGGCGTTGTTTACCGGGCCAAACAAAATGTCATCGCGGCTTGGGTTTCCGGTGATGGCGTTTGCCTTAACTTCTGCGACCAGAATCTTTAGGAACTCGTCGTGCACGCTTTCTTGGACCAAGATACGTGTAGCGGCGGTGCAGTCTTGACCAGCGTTGAAGTATCCAGCAACCACAATCTGCGCTGCAGCTTTTTGTAGATCTGCATCAGCAAATACGATTACTGGCGCCTTTCCACCAAGTTCTAGGTGAACCTTCTTGACATCAGCCGAAGCAGCCTTGGCAACTTCCATTCCAGCACGAACGGAACCTGTGATTGAAACCATCTGTGGAATCTCGTGTTCGATAAGAGCACGTCCAGTGTCACGGTTTCCGGTGACGACGTTGAATACTCCAGGAGGAAGATGCTCCGCTGCAATTTCAGCAAGTAGCAGAGTCGAAACCGGAGTGGTATCCGAAGGCTTTAGAACAATAGTGTTTCCAGCAGCAAGTGCCGGTGCAAATTTCCAAACTGCCATGTTCAGTGGATAGTTCCACGGGGTCACCTGCCCGATGACACCGATTGGCTCGCGGCGGATGGAAGAAGTATGGTCTCTGGCGTACTCAGCAGTTGCACGGCCTTCTAGGTTTCTTGCAGCACCTGCAAAGAATCTGATTTGGTCAACGCTTGGGTCCATCTCGTACTCAACCAAAGTAGGTCTTGGCTTTCCGGTGTTTTCAGATTCAACATCGGCTGCTTCCTCAGCTCTTGCAGCTAGTGAGTCAGCGATTCTGAAAAGTGCCAGCTGGCGCTCGGAAGGAGTGAAGTTAGACCAAACATCAAATGCTTTCTCGGCCGCCTTGTAAGCGGCATCAACATCGGCATCGGAGGAAACCGCTGCAGTTGCGTAAGTTTTGCCAGTTGCTGGGTTGATTACATCTGAACGCTCTGAGCCCTTGGAATCAACGTATTGACCGTTGATGAAGTTTTTTAGCTCTCTAACTGCCATTTTTTGCTCCTCATAGAAACTGGTAGCTACACCTTTGTTCGCTACCACTAGGAAAGATTCTAACCCCCAATTTTCGACCCAAAAAGCCAGCTAAGGATTGGAAATCATAAGGCAAAGCTCGAATTAGCTTCGGATTCGTTTGCTAAATGCCCAAAGCGCTGGCAAAATCCATATATGTCAAGAACCGATCGCACCATGGTCTCGGGACTTGACGAGCTCTCAAAACTGATTGTTGAGCAGCTTCAGCAAGATGGTCGAAAATCCTATGCCGAGATCGGCAAAGCAGTGGGCCTGAGCGAAGCCGCAGTGCGCCAACGAGTACAAAAGCTCACCGATAAAGGTGTCATGCAAATCGTTGCAGTCACCGACCCTATGCAGCTGGGCTTTTACACCCAGGCCATGATTGGCATTCGCTGCAACGGAGACACTACAAACCTGGCCGATGAGCTCTCGAATCTGGCAGAAGTTGACTACGTTGTTATTACTGCTGGAAGTTTTGATGTTCTGGCAGAAGTGGTTTGCGAAAACGACGACTCACTTATCAACCTGCTAAATAACAAAATTCGCAAGTTTCCTGGAGTCACCAGCACAGAGACCTTTGTTTACCTAAAGCTTCAAAAACAGCTATACAACTGGGGAACTCGGTAGTACCAACAATAAAAATGGAAGAGTAAAAAATGGCAGTCAAGGAATCTAGAGCAAAGAAGCTCGTCGCAGGGATCAAGTCACTTCTGAAATCCCCAATCAAAAAAGCCGGAGCGAGCTCCAAGGGTAAACTCCCGCTGGTTGCAGCTCGCAAGGCTGGAACCAAAATAACTCCAGCCATGCTGCAAAAATCTGCCAAGGCGCACCTCTGGATGCACTTCACCAGGTACAGCCTCTTCGAAAACAAAGACATGCCGATCATCGAACGCGCTGAAGGCCACCACATCTACGACGTCAACGGTGAGAAGTACTTCGATGGACTTTCTGGACTGTTTTCAGTAAACGCAGGCCACGGTCGCAAAAGATATGCTGACGCAGCTGCAAAGCAGATGCAGGAGCTCGACTTTTTCCCGCTCTGGGGATTTGCT
>JBIJAI010000021.1:0-15545 GCA_044345815.1 Rhodoluna sp.
CAGAGAGAGGCTCTCGACCAGTTCGCGGGCAGTGCTTTAGCAAAGCTACTTTCTGAATACGACGAGATTTACTCTGCTTGGAAAATGGCTGCGAACCGCCTGGCCGTATTGTCTACCGAGTCATCAACCAGGGCTCGTGAAGCGGATGAAATACGGGCAGCTGTTGAGGAGTTGACAAAGCTAGATCCAAAGCCGGGCGAGGATCAAGAACTTTCTGAACTAGCTGAAAAGCTAACTCACTTAGAAGAGTTGCGAATTGCCGCAGCCAATGCCCACGAAGAGCTAAGCAGTGAGTCTTTCGATGATGGTAGAGACGCCATAACCTCAATTGGTAAAGCAAGGCGCGCTCTCGAGCAGGTTAGTAATCACGACCCAGAACTTGAAAAGCTTGCTGAGCAGCTCAAGGAAATTGGCTTCTCTCTCAATGAGACCGCAGCGAGCATCTCGAGCTACATCGCCGGTCTCGATAGTGATGGGGCAGCGCAGCTTGAAACAGTCCAGTCGCGCCGTGCGGAGCTATCTGCAGCAATGCGAAAGTATGGCCCAAGCTTGGATGAAGTTATCGCCTACCTAGAAACTTCTGGGTCAAGGTTGCTTGATTTGGATTCTTCTGATGAGGCGATAGCCAAACTTGCTCTTGAAGAACAGCAATACAGTAAGCAAGCTCATGATTTAGCAGAAAAGATCAGTGCCATTAGAACTAAAGCCGCAGCTGAGCTTTCAGCAGCAGTGACCGCTGAACTTGCAGCCTTGGCGATGAACGGTGCCAGTTTGGATGTTCAAGTTTCAAGGCTTAGCGAACTCTCGGCCCACGGGTTTGATCAGGTTGCATTGTTGCTGAGTGCATATCCTGGGGCTGAACCCAGACCAATTGGCAAAGGCGCCTCCGGCGGAGAGCTTTCGAGGATCATGCTTGCCATCGAAGTGGTTTTGGCAAAGAGCGAACTAGCACCGACCTTTATCTTCGACGAAGTTGATGCCGGAGTCGGCGGCGCGGCCGCTACCGAGGTAGGAAAGCGACTTGCCATGCTGGCTAAAAGCGCTCAGGTAATAGTTGTTACCCACTTGCCGCAGGTTGCTGCCTTTGCAAATCGTCACTTGAGGGTCCTAAAGTCTTCAACGGCTGAATTCACGGCCACGGACGTTGTTCGCCTCGAAGGTGAGCAGGTGGTTGAGGAGCTGGCTCGAATGCTCTCAGGACTAAGTGAATCCGAGAGCGGAAGGTCTCATGCCAAGGAGCTTTTGGACATGGCTCAAAGCGCCCTCGCAAAGTAATTTTGCGTGTCGTTATCGATCATTGAGTTCGAGGCGATTCAACTAGTAAGATGAAATTCCATGGTAGAAACCTTGGATCCGGGTAGAACGAGACACATCTTCGTCACCGGAGGGGTCGCCTCTTCACTTGGAAAAGGCCTTACCGCTGCCAGTCTCGGAAATCTCCTTAGAGCTCGTGGCCTTTCTGTTGTTATGCAGAAGCTCGACCCATACCTAAACGTAGACCCTGGAACCATGAACCCGTTTCAGCACGGTGAAGTATTTGTAACCGAAGATGGAACTGAGACTGACCTAGATATCGGTCACTACGAACGCTTTTTGGACATCAATCTTTCCCAAGCCGCTAACGTCACTACTGGCCAGGTGTATTCAACTGTTATTGCCAAGGAGCGACGCGGCGAATACCTAGGGGATACCGTTCAGGTCATTCCTCACATCACCGACGAGATAAAGCGTCGGATGAGACTGCAGGCAAACGAAGACCCAATTCCTGATGTGATTATTACTGAAATCGGCGGCACCGTAGGTGATATTGAATCGCAGCCATTTTTGGAAGCAGCTCGTCAGATTCGTCATGACGTTGGGCGAGACAATGTGTTCTTTGTTCACGTCTCCCTGGTTCCATACCTTGGTCCATCGGGTGAGCTGAAAACCAAGCCAACTCAACACTCGGTTGCGATGCTTCGATCTATCGGTATTCAGCCCGATGCCATAGTTTGTCGATCCGATCGCGAGCTACCGGAGTCAATCAAGAAAAAGATTGCTTTGATGTGCGATGTGGATATAAAGGCAGTTGTAAATGCAGCTGATGCACCCAGTATCTACGCCATTCCAACTGTTCTGGATAATGAAGGCTTGGATGCTTACATCATCAAGGCCTTGAACCTAAAGGCGGGCGAGATTGACTGGAGCAGATGGAGCAGTGTCCTAACAGCCGTTCATGAGCCAAAGCACGAGGTCACAATTGCACTAGTTGGAAAATACATTGACTTACCAGACGCCTATCTGTCCGTCACCGAGGCACTTCGCGCCGGAGGTTTTGCTCACCAGACGAAAGTAAACATTCGCTGGGTGCAATCGGATGCGTGTGAATCTGCCGAGGGTGCAGCAGCGCTGCTTTCTCATGTAGATGGCATATGTATTCCCGGTGGTTTTGGTGTGCGCGGTATCGAAGGCAAGCTCGGTGCATTGAGATTTGCTAGAGAACAAAAGATTCCAACTCTTGGTCTGTGTCTTGGGCTTCAGTGCATGGTTATTGAATACTCCAGAAACGTGGTTGGCCTAGAAGGTGCATCATCAACAGAGTTTGATCAAAACGCGAAGCATCCAGTAATTGCCACCATGGCTGAGCAAGTTGACATTCTTGCAGCCGGTGAAATGGGTGGAACCATGAGACTTGGTTCTTTCGAAGCCAAATTGACCAAGGGTTCAATTGTTTCTGAAGTTTACGGAAGTGACACTGCAATCGAGCGCCACCGTCATCGCTATGAAGTTAACAATTCTTACCGTGATCAGTTAGAAAAGGCTGGAATGGTGTTTTCTGGAAGCTCGCCCGATGGCTCTCTAGTTGAATTCCTTGAACTTCCAAGAGAAGTACATCCTTATTACGTTTCTACCCAAGCTCATCCAGAATTCAAATCCCGTCCAACCAAGGGACACCCACTGTTTGTTGGTTTGATTGATGCAAGCCTGAAGCGCCAAGAAGCAAGCAGGCTCTTCGAGGTCAAGGATGCCTAAAGACCAATCGGTCGACATTGCGGCGCTTAGCAGCCGCTTGATTCACAAAGGCATGGTTTGGGATGTAGTTGCCGACACATTTGATTTCAACGGCGAGCAGCTAACGCGTGAATACGTAAAGCACACCGGAGCCGTTGCGGTTTTGACAATTAATGACAAAGACGAGCTTTTGCTTATGAAGCAGTATCGAAGGCCTGTGGGCAGCTTTTTGATGGAGTTTCCAGCAGGGCTGTTGGATATCCCAGGTGAGGCCAAACTAGATTGCGCCAAACGCGAGCTTGCCGAAGAGGCAAATCTTGCTGCAAGCAGCTGGGAAGAGTTGATTAGCTTTCATGCCACCCCTGGGGGAAATAGCGAGACCATAACGGTCTTTCTTGCCAAGGGATTGAGTAGTGCTAACTCGGACTATGTCACTTCGGGTGAAGAAAAAGACATGCCACAGACTTGGGTGCCAATTCAGGAAGCATTAGCGAGTGTGCTTAGTTCCGAGATCAAAAGCCCAACCGCAGTGGTTGGCATCATGGCATATGCCTTAAAAACAGGTATCTTGGCCAAATGAAGACACTTGCTCAATTAGTTGAGGAGTATCTTCGCCATCTGAGCATTGAGCGCGGTCTTGCTAAAAATACCGTTGCCGCTTATCGAAGAGATCTAAACGGCTACCTCTTGTTCCTAGAGAAAAACAAGATTTCTGAACCTAGTGCCATCACCGAAGTAACCGTAAACGATTACCTCCAGTCGATTGGCGAGTCCGGTGCGTTGGCTTCTAATTCGGTTGCGAGGATGCTTGCCGGAGTCCGTGGCTTGCACAAGTTTTGGCTCTTTGAGTCGATAACCACTGGCGATCCAAGTGCTCGAGTGAAGCCACCAAAGCTTCCCAAGCGACTCCCCAAAGCTATAAGTGTGTCTGAGGTTGAGAAGCTAATAAACGCTTCGGGTCCAGATCCCGAGGTTGAAGATGCAACTGCGTTGGATATGGCAAGGGTTAGAAACCGCGCCATTTTGGAGTTGCTGTATGCAACGGGCGCCCGCATTAGTGAGCTAACGGCCCTGAACTTAGATGATTTGTTAGATCCGACAATGATTCGGCTATTTGGTAAGGGCTCTAAAGAAAGAGTCGTTCCGGTTGGAAGCTTTGCACAGCGGGCAATTAGTTCCTACTTGGTTAGATCCCGCCCCGCATTGATAGGCAAAGGCAGGGGTACTCCAGCTCTTTTTCTAAACCAGCGGGGAACTAGGTTATCTCGGCAGTCGGCTTGGCAGATTATTTCCGATGCAGCTGATCAAGCCAAAATTATGGGGGAGATTTCACCTCATACTCTGAGACACTCTTTTGCTACCCATCTTCTTGAAGGGGGAGCGGATGTGAGAGTGGTTCAAGAACTTCTTGGTCATTCCTCGGTAGCCACCACACAGATTTATACCCTCGTGACGGTCGATGCCCTGCGCGAGGTTTACGCCACCAGCCACCCAAGGGCCAGGAAATAGGGGCTATTTCGGGAAGGTAGGCTATTAGCTCGGGAGGATTCATGGCACAGCGACCAGTTAAACGGCCAAAGTTTGAAATCCCCGCACCGCTTTCTTCTCACGGTCCAGCGCGAATCATCGCCATGTGTAATCAAAAAGGCGGGGTGGGTAAAACAACCACAGCCATTAACCTAGCTTCTGCTCTTGCAGGCTACGGACGCAAAGTGCTACTTGTAGATTTCGACCCCCAGGGTGCCCTTTCGGCAGGTCTTGGTGTTGTTGCACACGATATCAAAACCATTTACGATCTCATGGTTGAAAAGGATCTAAACGTCCAGGAAGTCATCGTCCAAACCGGCGTAAAGAATCTTGATGTGATTCCTGCCAACATTGACCTATCCGCTGCTGAAGTTCAGCTAGTCAATGAAGTTGCCAGAGAGCAAATCTTGGCTCGAATCCTTCGCCCAATCCTTGGAAACTACGATGCCATCATCATCGACTGCCAGCCTTCCCTGGGCCTTCTGACCGTGAATGCGCTAACTGCCGCTCACGGAGTGCTTATTCCTTTGAACTGCGAATTCTTTGCACTTCGAGGCGTGGCACTGCTAATCGAAACTATTGAGAAGGTCAGAGATCGCCTCAATCCAGCTATCAAGCTCGATGGAATCCTGGCAACCATGTATGACCCTAGGACTCTCCACGCCAGAGAAGTAGTTGAAAGACTCTACGAAGCTTTTGGAGATCAAGTCTTTGACACCATTGTCAATCGCACCGTAAAGTTCCCGGATGCGACAATCGCAGCCTTGCCTATTACCGAATTTGCACCAACATCAGATGCGGCCGAGTATTACCGGACCGTCGCAAGAGAGCTAGTAGCCCGTGGCAGCGCCCCATAGCCCGGAGGTGCTGGAGCCTCCGAAGGACTCTGGCTTTGCGCTAACACTTAGTAACTTCGAAGGTCCGTTTGACCTTTTGCTGTCATTGATTTCCAAGCACGAGATGGACATCACTGAGGTGTCACTTTCTAGGGTGACTGATGAGTTCATCCAGTACGTAAAGCAACTAGACGAGCATGAGGAGATGGAGCAAGCCAGCGAGTTTCTGGTAATTGCTGCAACCCTTCTGGATCTAAAGATTGTCAGCCTTCTTCCAAAGGGTGAACTGGTCGATGCAGAAGATGTTGCATTGCTTGAGGCTAGGGATCTGCTGTTTGCAAGATTGCTCCAGTACAAGGCCTTCAAGGAGGTTTCAGGCTGGTTCAATTCACGCTTCGAAGTTGAGGCTAAGCGCCTAGCTCGTGATGTTCCAATTGAGACTCGCTTCCGAGAGAGCACTCCTGAGCTTGTTTGGACAATGACCCTTGAGGAGTTTCACGCACTATCTCAAGATGTGTTTACTCCTAGAGAGATTCCAGGAATTGGACTAACGCACCTTCACGCACCTGCTGTAAGCATTCGAGAGCAGGCCACCGAGGTTATTCTTAGACTCCGCAAAGCCGGAAGTCTGACATTTTTTGATCTGATTCGTGAAGAAACAGATCGAGCAGTTGTGGTGGCAAGATTCCTTGCTGTTTTGGAGCTGTATCGCCTCTCGGCTATTGCAATGCACCAAGACGGACCGCTGGCTGATCTTCAGATCACTTGGCAGGCCGACCACTTTGATGATGAACAACTAGCAAGTCTGGGAGCTGACTATGACTCTTGATGAAAATCAGGGATTTGAAAACACACTGCAAGAAGACAGCATCGAAGGCGCCATCGAGGCGATCTTGATGGTCACCGATGCACCGATCTCGCTGGTTGCCTTGGCAACCGCTTTGGAGATCCCTGTCAACCAGGTGCGCGACGCAGTTCACAAGCTTCGCGAAGACTACGACGGTAAAGACGGAGTCAGTGCCAGAGGATTCGAGCTTCGCGAGGTAGCCGGTGGTTGGAGAATCTACGTTCGCGAAAACTACGACTGGGCAGTAAAGATGTTTATCGCAAATGAAAACCCCACCAAACTTTCCCAGGCAGCCCTGGAAACACTTTCAGTCATTGCCTACAAGCAACCAATTGCCCGTGGCCAGATTGCTTCAATCCGAGGCGTGAACGTGGACTCAGTTGTTAGAACTCTGACCTCTAGAGGTCTAGTCACTGAGCTATACACCGACTCAGAGACAGGCGCCATTCACTACGGCACTACTTCCTTGCTACTTGAGCAGTTGGGAATCAACTCGTTGGACCAGCTTCCTCCGATCAGCCCATACTTGCCAGATATCAACAGTGACTTTAATGAGCGATAAGCCTGAGGGGATAAGACTTCAGAAAGTCTTGGCCGCTGCAGGGGTCGCCTCACGGCGCGTATGTGAAGAGATGATTGTCGCTGGCGCCGTGAAGGTAAACGGCAAGGTGGTTACCGAGCTTGGAACTCGAATAAATCCCGATGTAGACAAGGTTGTTGTCAAGGGCACTCCGATTCAGCTGGATGTCACCAAGGTGTATCTGATGCTTAATAAGCCATATGGAGTTGTCAGTAGCATGCAGGATGAGCACGGTCGACCTGATCTGAGTCAGTACGCGCTTGATTATGATCGTGTGTTCAATGTCGGACGGCTTGACGCCGAAACTACCGGACTGTTACTGCTGACAAATGATGGGGATTTGGCTCATAAGCTTTTGCACCCATCATTTGAGGTAACCAAGACCTATCAGGCAAAAGTCCACGGCCAGATCACTCAGCCAATTCTGAACAAGCTAATTGCCGGGGTGGAATTAGAAGATGGGCTTGCAAAAGCGGACAAGGCAAGACTTCTGTCATCCTCTGGAAATCACAGCCTGGTGGAAATTGAGCTACACAGCGGAAAGAACAGAATTGTGCGTCGCATGTTCGAATCTGTAGGGTTTCCCGTTGTGGCACTGGTTAGAAGACAGTTTGGGCCCCTACACTTGGGACACTTGAACATAGGTCATATCCGTCAGCTCAGTAAAATAGAGCTCGGTGTGCTTTTGAAAGCGGCAGACAAGAAGAGGCGATGAGATGGCAGTTCGAGCAATCAGGGGAGCGATCCAGCTAGATAGCGACGAGCGCGAGCACCTGCTCAAATCAACCGCCGAGCTTTTGTCAAAAGCCTTGCACGCCAACAACGTCGACAACTCACAGTTGATTTCAATTCTTTTCACTGCAACCCCAGACGTCACTTCTGAGTTCCCTGCCCTTGCAGCGCGTGAGCTTGGTCTAGGCGATGTGCCACTGATGTGTTTTGTCGAGATGAACGTCGCCGGAGCTATGCCAAGAGTTATTCGAGTTCTTATAAATGCGGAGCTTGACATTCCTCGAAGTGAAATTCAGCACATCTACCTGCGGGGCGCTACCGCTCTCCGTTTGGATTTGGCCCAGTGAGCACTGCGCGCCTAGCCGGACCAGTAAAGATCGTTGGCTCTGGCCTAATTGGAACTTCCATCGGGCTGGCCCTTACCCAAGCCGGCATCAAGGTTCTGCTTTCCGATAGCTCACCTGCCGTGCAGGATCTAGCAGTTGATTTTGGAGCAGGTCAGAAATTTCAAGATGGCCAAACCCCTTCTCTGGTTATCGTTTGCGTGCCGCCTGATGTGACGGCTTCAGTTATCCAGCAGCAACTAGCGCTTCACCCGAAAGCCACCGTCACTGATGTTGCAAGCGTGAAGGCAACCACTCTGGAAAAACTGGAAGCGACTTCAGCCGATCTTTCAAGGTATGTCGGATCGCACCCGATGGCTGGACGCGAGCAAGCTGGGACTCTTGCTGGTAGAAGCGACATTTTTGTCGGAAGACCTTGGGTGATTAGCCCAAACAAACTCTCGGCCAAAGCATCGATTGATCTAGTCGAGGCGTTGGCTCTCGATCTTGGTGCAACTTTGGTTCACCTAGATCCAAATGATCATGACCGTGCGGTTGCTTTAGTTTCCCATGCGCCGCAACTTGTGGCTTCGTTGCTTGCTGCACGGCTCTCGTATTCGCAAGCAACTGACATCGCCCTTGCAGGGCAGGGACTTAGGGACACTACCCGCATTGCAGCATCGGATCCAAAGCTTTGGATTCAAATTCTTGCCGCTAACAGCGAAGAGGTCGCAAAGGTTATCCAATCTCTCAAGGGCGATCTGGATCTAGTGCTTGAGTCACTGAAAGAAGTTGGTAAGCCGGGCTCTCTTGCTTCGCTGGGGAAGTTGTTGGAGGCAGGAAACTTAGGAGTTTCACGCATTCCTGGAAAACACGGCCAATCTGCAACTAAGTACGCAAAGGTAATTGTCATGATTGACGATAAGCCTGGAGAGCTTGCACGCCTTCTCACAGAGGTCGGAGAAGTCGGCATTAACCTTGAAGACCTTACGCTTGAGCATGCCACCGGTGCTGCAGTTGGACTTCCAGAGCTTTACGTTTTGCCAACGGCTGAAAAGCAGTTGATTTCTGAACTTACCTCCCGCGGTTGGAAAATAGTCGGATGAGTGAGGTTGTTGTTGCAGTTGATGGACCGGCGGGATCGGGTAAGTCGAGTGTCTCAAAGCAAGCCGCCCTCCAGCTTGGGTTTGGTTACTTAGATACTGGAGCTTGCTACCGTGCGCTTACTCTAACCGCACTAAAAAATCAGCTAGATCTAGCAACTGTAGGAGATCTTCCGCTTGAATCAATTTTTCCGTACGCAATTTCAACTGATCCAAGCAACTACTGGGTAAGAGTTGGCTTCGAGGATGTAACCGAAGGCATCCGATCCAAGGACGTGGAGCTCAACGTCAGTAAGGTAGCCGCGCAGCCAAAGGTGCGCTCGTTCATGAGAAACATCACTCGGTCGATAGCATCTGGATGCCAAATGCCAGGAATCATCGTCGAGGGGCGAGATATCACAACAGTTGTCCTTCCTGATGCTAAAACGCGGGTGCTGCTAACTGCCAGCGAAGAAGTTAGACTTGGAAGAAGAGCAGTTGATCTGCAGTCCGATGGTTCAATTTCGGCTCAGGTAAGCGATCGGGACAAGAAAGACTCCAAGGTAGTTGACTTTCTGAATCCAGCGCCCGGGGTAACGCTGCTAGACACCACAGATCTTTCATTTGAAGGTTCCGTGGCTGCCCTGGTTGATCTAATCAACCACTAATTAAAGCTAGGGATTTATGGAGCACGAAGAGAACTTCGACGAGCAAGCGCGCGCTGACGTGCTGCGCGGTTCCTTAAGCGAATACGAATTAGACGAAGAAGACTTAGCGCTTCTCGATATCGAGCTTGATGACAGCGCCGTTCCCGGCTACCTGCCTGCCTTGCCAGTTTTGGCAATTGTTGGTCGTCCAAACGTTGGTAAGTCTGCCCTGGTAAACCGAATCCTAGGTCGCCGCGAAGCGGTAGTAGAAGACGTTCCCGGTGTCACCAGAGACCGAGTTTCTTACAAGGCCGAATGGAACGGTCGTAAGTTCACCCTTGTTGACACCGGCGGTTGGGAACCAAACCCAAAGGGCATTGATGCAGCCGTTGCCGCTCAAGCTGAAGTTGCTGTTGAGCTATCTGATGCTGTGCTGTTCGTGGTGGATGCAATGGTTGGTCCTACCGCAAGCGATGAGCGAGTAGTAAAAATGCTTAGATCTTCGGGTAAGCCAGTAGTTCTCGTTGCCAACAAGATTGACGATGCAAGGCAAGAGCCAGAAGCAGCCGCACTTTGGTCGCTGGGTCTTGGGGAGCCGCTGCCGGTTTCCGCCGTGCACGGTCGGGGAGTAGCGGACATGCTAGATGCTGCTTTAGCGAAGCTTCCAAGCGTTTCCACTGTTGCCCAGCAGGAATTCGGTGGTCCAAGAAGAGTTGCACTTATTGGCCGCCCTAACGTAGGTAAGTCTTCGCTGCTGAATAAAGCCGCCGGTAGCATTCGTGCGGTTGTTAGTGAAATCGCTGGAACAACCCGCGATCCAGTTGATGAGCAAATTGAACTCGGTGGCAAAATCTGGCGCTTTGTTGATACCGCAGGTATCAGGCGGCGCATCAAGCTAGCTCAAGGAGCGGACTTTTACGCATCTTTGAGAACAGCGGCGGCCCTGGAGCGAACCGAAGTTGCAGTTATCTTGTTCGATGTCACTGAGCCAATTAGCGAAGGTGACATCCGAATTGTTGACTTAGCCCTGGAATCTGGCCGTGCTTTGGTTCTTGCTTTCAATAAGTGGGATCAGCTGGATGAAGAACGCAGGCGCTACCTCGAGCGAGAAATTGAGCAGGACCTAGCTCACGTGTCTTGGGCACCTCGAGTAAACATTTCAGCACTAACTGGCAGGCACTTGGAAAAGCTAGTTCCGTCTTTGGAAGTCGCCCTACACAACTGGGACCTTCGAATTCCAACAGGCAAACTAAACACCTTTATGCAGGAGCTCGCAATGGAGTTTCCACATCCGGTGCGAGGTGGCAAGCAGCCCCGAATCCTGTTTGCCACCCAGGCCTCGACCAGGCCTCCGAAATTTATCTTGTTTACAACCGGCTTCCTAGACCCGCAGTACCGCAGGTTTATAGTTAGGCGCTTGCGCGAAAGCTTCGGATTTGAGGGAACACCGATCGAAGTATCGATGAGGGTCCGCGAAAAACGCAAGCGTTAGACTGGGCATCAACGGGCTATAGCGCAGCTTGGTAGCGCGCTTGACTGGGGGTCAAGAGGTCGTGGGTTCAAATCCCGCTAGCCCGACAAGGCAGCCAAGAAAATCTCTGACCCAATCTCAAACCCAATAGACTCGACCCATGACCTCGGGCAAATCAAATAGCTTTCTCAATGGTGAGGTCATCAACGTACCGAACCTTCTGAGCATTCTTCGAATAGCCCTGGTACCGGTGTTCCTATGGTTTCTTCTAGATGAGTTTTTTCTGGCTGCGATTGTTGTTTTAGCTATTGCGGGGCTAACTGATTTTCTAGATGGGTACTTGGCTCGAAAGCTGAACCAGATTACAAAACTTGGAAAAATGCTGGACCCAGTTGCTGATCGGCTATACATTTTTGCCACCTTGCTGGCCCTTTCGGTAACTGGCTATGTACCTTGGTGGCTGGCAGCCCTTGTGATCTTGCGCGATGTACTAATGCTTATCTCGCTCCCGGTTCTGGCATCGGTTGGCTACAAGTCGCTTCCGGTTCACTACCTGGGCAAGGCCAGTACCTTTGCCTTGCTCTATTCCTTCCCGCTTCTACTGATGGGCAAGATCTTCACCGAGGCGGCCTTTATCATCACTCCAATTGCGTGGGCTTTCGCTCTTTGGGGAGTGGCACTTTACTGGTGGTCAGGCTTTGTCTACCTCTGGCATCTGGTTTTACTGATTAGAGAAGAGCGCCAGAAAAGCACTAATGTAAATGTAAGTAAAAGGGGAGCGTGATGGAAGACAACCAAGGTAAGAACGATGTCGAGTCCACCCTGCGCTTCAATTCGGAGTGGTTAACCGAGGAAAGTCAGAGCCTAAGCCCAGAACACCAGGCGGCAGTTGACGCCTTACCTGAAGGTCATGCCCTGTTGGTTGTTCGGTCAGGACCTAAATCTGGAGCAAGATTCCTTCTCGATAGTGATGTAACTACCGTTGGCAGACACCCAAACGCAGACATTTTTCTAGATGACGTCACCGTCTCGAGAAGGCACGCTGAGTTCCATCGACATGGCAATTCTTTCCAAGTTCAGGATTTGGCATCGTTGAATGGAACCTATTACGATGGGGTTCGGATTGAGAGTGCACTTCTAGAAGAAGGCGCTGAGGTCCAGATCGGTAAATTCCGACTTACGTTTTATTCTTCGAAAGCAGCGGGCAACAACTAATGGGTTCAGCGCAGAGCAACGTTAGGGCAATTTCCTCAAGTGGGAAACTGTTCACTATCGGCCAAGTGCTCAGCGTTTTGAATCCAGAGTTCCCAGATCTCTCTCCTTCCAAGCTTCGCTTTCTGGAAGAGCAGGGCCTAATTGAGCCTCAGCGAACTCCAGCTGGCTATCGCAAGTTTTCAGAACAAGATGTTCAGCGCACTCGCGTTATTCTCGAGCTTCAAAGAGATCAGTATCTTCCGCTTCGTGTTATTCGCGAATACCTAGAGCAGCTCGATAGCGGCAAGAGCCCAAATCTTCCTCAGGTGCAGGCATCTGTTTCAAAGCTGCAGCCAAAAAACCCGATCAAGCTAACCAAGGTTGCCCTAATGAGCGAAACTGGTATTAGCTCGGGTCTGCTTCAAGAAGCACAGACTTTGAGCTTGATTGCTAAAGAGCCATTTGAATCATCCGATTTGGAAATTGCAAGGGCGATTGTTCATCTGCAGCGTTTTGGAATTTCACCAAGGCACCTTCGTGGACTCAAAGCCTCTGCTGAACGCGAAATTGGAATCATCGAAGGCGTTGTTGCACCGGTTCTAGGTAAAAACGAAGCTGCCAGCAAGTCAAGGGCTGCCCATTACGCCCAGGAAATCGAGAACCAGTTCGCAACCATCCGCGGAGAGCTAATCAAGTCGGTCATCTCCAAGATCGACCAGTAGCAGCCCTTTAGCTACGCACCCGACACGCCGTAAATCAAGATTAACTGGCGTTGTTACCTCCAGCGGGGGACAATTAGAGCCTTGAGGCCTAATTTCTAAGGGAGCGTGAAATGTCTGATAACTCAATTTTTGACGACGGCATGCTCTTTACTGACGGCCTAATTTCTCAGGATCCAAAAGTTGGCTACCGAGGCACAGCCGCTGCTGCTGCCAGCGGAATTAGCTATCGCCAACTTGATTACTGGGACAGAACTTCTCTATTGCAGCCGTCGGTTCGCTCAGCAACCGGTTCTGGTTCTCAGAGACTCTACGCATTCCGCGACATTTTGGTTCTAAAACTTGTGAAGCGTCTTTTGGATACTGGCGTATCTCTTCAGCAGATCCGTATTGCAGTTGACCAGCTTCGCGCCGCGGGTCTCAATGATCTTGCCCGCATAACACTAATGTCTGATGGCGCCAGAGTTTACCTATGCACTTCCGAAGATGAGGTTATTGACCTTCTTGGAAGAGGCCAGGGAGTATTTGGAATCGCTGTTGGTCGAGTTCTTCGTGAAGTTGAGGCGTCACTGGTTAACATCGCTACTTTGCACCTAGACGATATGGACGAGCTTGCTGCTCGACGTGCCAACAGAAAAGCTGTTTAGCTTTTAGTCGTCATCCAGGTTTAGAACCGCATCCAGCGATGCACCCCGTCTGATTCTCAGGGACTTAGTTGCCTTTGTGTTGCGCTTTAGTGACCTGGAACTGTGCTCAATAGCCGGAGCTTCAAAGACTTTATCCAAAACTCGTTCAAAGTTCTGCGCTGCTTCAGAGGCAATTTCTCCGGGCCAACTGTGAATGGGCCTCGCCGCACCCTGAGCCTGCTGAATCGCGGAGTGCTCTTCAATTGCAATTGATAAAAGTCTTGGGCCAAATAGTTGCTCTAGTTCTGCGTAGCGAAACTGGTGCTCTTTGGATGCTGGTATGTAACGATTTACCAGGACACCGAGAGCTTGCAGTCGTCCAGCAGTTTGCTTACTGATTTCTGCAATAGCTCTAATGGCGCGATCGGCTGCTAGCACCGAGAAAATCGAGGGCTCAGCAACAATCAGTACTTTGTCACTGGCAGTCCACGCGAGTTGAGTTAGACCATTGAGCGATGGCGGGGTGTCGATTATGACGATGTCGTACTCACTCTCGACTCGGCTCAGGGCCTCCTCGAGTCTCCAAAGGTCACGCTTTGTCGGGGTTGGGCTATCAAACTCGACGACCTTCGGGCTTCCAGGAAGCAAGTCCATAACTCCACCTGACAAAGACTCCCAATCACTGACTACGATTGCCTTATGCACATTGGCGTGCTTGGGGAGTCTGAGAACTTCAGCACAAGTTGCCTTCAATTCACGGGTAGCTCCGAGTGCAGTGGTTGCATCAGATTGTGGATCTAGATCAACAACCAAAGTGCGAAGTCCTCTGTTCAAAGCAGCAGAGGCTAGCCCTAGGGCCACAGTGGTCTTACCGACCCCGCCCTTTAGAGAACTGACACTTAGTACATGCACCTAAATAGGCTACCTTTTTATTGGGCTTAGCTTTGAAGCGAAACTGGACTTTCAGGTAAGGAACTGATGTTTAACAAGATTCTTGTTGCAAACCGAGGTGAAATCGCTGTTCGCGCCTTCCGTGCTGCTTATGAGCTTGGTGCCCGGACGGTAGCTGTTTTTCCTTACGAGGATCGAAACTCAACCCACCGCCAGAAAGCTGACGAGGCATACCAGATCGGTGAAGTAGGTCATCCGGTACGTGCCTACCTAGATGTTTCGGAAATCATTCGAGTTGCCAAAGAATGTGGTGCAGATGCCATATATCCAGGCTACGGATTTCTATCTGAGAATCCAGAGCTTGCCCAAGCCGCTAAAGAAAACGGAATTGCGTTCATTGGACCTAAGTCCGAGGTTCTCGAACTTGCTGGCAACAAGGTAAATGCAATCGCCGCCGCTGCTCGCGCAGGAGTTCCGGTACTCAAATCCTCAGATTCCTCATCGGACGCGAAGGAATTAGTAAAGGCGTCTAAGGAAATTGGATTCCCACTTTTTGTTAAGGCTGTTGCTGGCGGTGGCGGAAGAGGCATGCGTCGGGTTGCAGAAGAATCTGATCTTGCGCAGGCTATCGCCGAGGCATCTAAAGAAGCCGAGAGCGCCTTCGGAGACCCAAGAGTCTTTCTAGAGCAAGCCGTACTTAGACCTCGACACATTGAAGTTCAGATACTTGCTGATGGTCAAGGCAACGTTGTTCACTTATTCGAACGGGACTGCTCTGTCCAGCGCAGAAACCAGAAGGTTGTGGAGATTGCTCCAGCCCCAAACATCGATGAGCAGCTGCGTCAGCGCCTATATAAAGATGCAGTGAATTTTGCCAAAGAGCTTGGCTATGAGAACGCCGGAACCGTTGAGTTCCTGGTCGATACCGTGGGTCCAAATAAGGGCAAGCACGTATTTATTGAAATGAACCCCAGAATCCAGGTCGAGCACACCGTCACCGAAGAAATCACCGATGTTGACCTGGTGCAGTCGCAGATGCGCATAGCCGCAGGGGAGTCTCTGGCAGATCTTGGGCTTAC
>JBIJAI010000022.1:0-15181 GCA_044345815.1 Rhodoluna sp.
CGCATCAACGAGTAGTTCGAGCGAACGAGCTGCGATGTCGACCCGAATAAGGTCTCCATCGCGAACCAGAGAAATCGGACCACCTTCGGTCGCCTCTGGAGCAATGTGTCCGATACACAGGCCGGTTGTGCCGCCTGAGAATCGTCCGTCTGTCAATAGTAGAACATCCTTACCCAGTCCCGCACCCTTTATTGCACCGGTCAAAGCGAGCATCTCGCGCATTCCAGGCCCACCCTTGGGTCCTTCGTAGCGGATAACCACCACGTCGCCCTTTTGTATCTTGCCTTCAACTAGGGCATCCATGGCAGGACCCTCACGGTCAAAGACCCGAGCTGGGCCCTCGAAGAAGTTCAGATCAAAACCTGCGGTCTTTACAACAGCACCGTCTGGAGCCATCGAGCCTCGAAGGATTTGGATACCACCGGTTGTGTGGATCGGGTTGTTCATGGCCCGGATGATCTTGCCGTCTGGATCTGGTGGGTTAATTCCCTCTAGGTTTTCGGCAAGGGTTTTGCCGGTGACGGTCATGACGTCACCGTGCATAAGTCCCGCATCAAGAAGTGCCTTCATCAAAACTGGAACACCACCGACTTTGTCAACGTCGTTCATCACGAACTGACCAAATGGCTTTAGGTCTCCTAGGTGTGGCACTTTGTCAGAGATTCTATTGAAATCATCCAGCTGAAGATCTACTTCTGCTTCACGAGCAATAGCTAACAGGTGCAACACTGCATTGGTTGATCCACCAAATGCCATCAAAACAGCAATTGCGTTTTCGAAAGCCTTCTTGGTCATGATCTGTCTTGCAGTAATTCCCTTATCGATCAGATTCACTACCGCTTCACCGCTGCGCTCAGCCCAGGTGTCTCTTCTGCGGTCAGCAGAAGGAGGAGCGGCTGAGCCTGGAAGGCTCATTCCGATTGCTTCTCCGATTGAGGCCATGGTGTTAGCGGTATACATACCGCCACAAGCACCCTCTCCTGGACATACTGCTCGTTCAATTCTTCCGAGGTCTTCCTCGCTCATCTTGCCGACCTTGCAAGCACCAACTGCCTCGAACGCGTCGATGATTGTCACCGGCTTTTCTGTTCCGTCGGTTAGCTTTACCCATCCAGGGGCAATCGATCCTGCGTATAGGAAAACTGAGGCTAGGTCCAAACGGGCTGCTGCCATCAGCATGCCTGGAAGAGACTTATCGCAGCCGGCAAGTAGCACGCTGCCATCTAGAGCTTCGGCTCCCATCACGGTTTCAACGGAGTCCGCGATTACCTCTCGGGAAACAAGAGAGAAGTGCATGCCTTCGTGTCCCATGGAGATGCCATCTGACATCGAGATGGTTCCAAACTGCATTGGGAAGCCTCCGGCACGGGAGACTCCAACTTTGACAGCCTTGGCTAGTCGATCAAGGGATAGGTTGCACGGGGTTAGCTCGTTCCAACTTGATCCGACACCAATCTGGGGCTTATCCCAGTCATCATCGCCCATACCTACGGCCCGGAGCATTCCGCGCTGAGGAGCCTTCTCAATTCCGTCTGTAACGGCGTGGCTGCGGGGCTTCATGTGGTTTGTCATGTGGCTTGTCATGCCCTTAAGTCTAACTGGCTACTTGAAGCCCAGGCATGGGGAATATTTGGGCAGGAAGGTCCGAAATAGCCTGAATAATAGGTCTTGATGTCAAACAAAACCCAGCCCAGCTCTCTAGAGCTTTATACCCTTGCCGCCGAACGTTCCTCGAATGCGGTGATTGCCTCTTACTCAACTTCCTTTGGGGTTGCCACCAAGCTGTTGGCTCCGCAGATTCGCCAGCACGTTAGAAACATATACGCTCTGGTTCGAGTTGCCGACGAGATAGTTGATGGCGCAGCAGCTGAGGCAAGAGTTGGCGGGGGAAACGTTGAGCCATCGGTAGCTCTAGATATCCTCGAAGCCGAGATCTACAAAACCCTCAGGTCTCACTTCTCAACCAACCTGGTAGTTCACGCTTTCGCCAAGACCGCTAACGAAACTGGTTTTGCCAGAGGCATCATCGAGCCTTTCTTTGCTTCGATGCGCATGGACCTTTGGCCACGCAAGCACTCCCCTGAGTCATTCAGTAAGTACGTTTACGGATCTGCAGAGGTAGTTGGACTGATGTGCCTGCACGCCTTCATCAAAGAATCTGATTTCTCGATGCAGGACTACGCCAAGATTGTAAAAAGCGCCAGAGCACTAGGTGCTGCATTCCAGAAGGTGAATTTCCTTAGAGATCTCTCCGCTGATTTTGAAAAGCTGGGCAGAAGCTACTTCCCAGATGTAAACCCTGCAACCTTTAACGAAACTCAGAAGGCTGCATTGCTAGCTGATATCCGAGCAGACTTAAGCACCTCGAGCCAAGCTCTGAAGTTCTTACCTACTAGCTCACGGAAAGCAGTATCGGCAGCTCAGATGTTGTTTACAGAATTGGCTAATCGCATCGAGAAAACTCCTGCAGAGCAAATGCTCAGAGCGCGTATCTCTGTTCCAAACATCACAAAGCTGTTCATTGTTCTAAAGGCCCTAATTGGAGTGGTCCCTAAATGAGTCAGAAAACCGCTGTTGTTGTAGGCGGCGGTATCGCAGGTCTTGCTAGCGCAGCCCTGCTAGCAAAAGCCGGCATGAAGGTGACACTTTTAGAAGCCCGTGAAAAAGTAGGCGGCCGTGCCTACATCTGGGAAAAAGATGGCTTCGTCTTCGACATGGGACCTTCTTGGTATTTGATGCCAGACGCCTTTGATCAGTTCTTCAAGCTGATGGGAACTACCGCTGACAAGGAGCTCAAGCTTGTAAAGCTTGAGCCTGCATATCAGACCAGAAACGAAGGCCGCGACGAGAAGCTGATGATCGTCCAGGATCTGGACAAGAACAAGGCTCTGTTTGACTCGATTGAACCAGGGGCTGGGGCGAAGCTGCAGCAGTACTTGGATTCAGCCAAGGAAACTTACGACCTGTCGATGAAGCACTTCCTATACACAAACTTTGAAAACACCAAAAGTTTCACCAATAAAGAGGTCTTGGGCAAAGCCCCTAGGTTCCTATCTCACCTGGTGACTTCTTTGTATGCCTTCTCGGGCAAGTACGTCAAAGATGAGCGACTAAAGAAGATTTTGAACTTCCCGGCTGTGTTCTTGGGAGCGTCTCCTTATGACACCCCGAGCATGTATCACTTGATGACCCACGTTGATCTAAACGTTGGAGTGTTCTACCCGATGGGTGGTTTCTACACTCTGATTGAAGCCATCGAACGAATTGCAAAGCAGCACGGTGTTGAAATCAAGACCAACTCCCCTGTTTCCAAGATCGAAGTAAACGATAAGGGAATTGCAACCGGTGTCACCGTTGGTGGAGTCTTTATCGAAGCTGACGTTGTTGTTGGAACTGCTGACATGCACCACGTCGAAACTAAGTTGCTTGAGCCTAAACACCAGACCTTCCCGGAGAAGTTCTGGGCCAACAAGGTTCCTGGTCCCTCAGCGATGCTCTTGTACTTAGGCGTGGAGGGCAAAGTCCCGCAGCTAAATCACCACACACTTTTGTATACCGAGAACTGGAGCAAGAACTTTGCTGAGGTCTTCCACAAAGCTGACGGTAAGAGAAAGATTCCAAACCCGGCCTCTTTGTACATCTGTGCACCTAGCGTGACCGATCCATCGGTAGCACCTGAGGGCTACGAGAACCTATTCGTTCTTGTTCCAATCGCAGCCGACCCATCAATTGGTGGCGAGGGCGATCCACAGTTTGAAAAGGACGTTGATCGCATCATTGATCAGATTGCCGATTGGTGCAAGATTCCAGATCTCAAAGAGCGCATCGTGGTTAGAAAATCCATGGGGCCAAGAGATTTCGTCACACAGTTGAACGCTTGGAACGGTACCGCACTTGGTATGGCACATACCCTTCGCCAGAGCGCGTTCTTTAGACCAAAGAACCGCAGCAAGAAGGTAAAGAACCTGTTCTACGCAGGTCACAACACCATTCCTGGAATTGGTCTTCCGATGTGCCTTATTGGTGCCGAGCTTGTCTATAAGTACCTAGTTGATGACAAATCAACTGGCCCAATCTCCGGTGAGCTAAAGCCAGTTCCATCAGGTGGGTGGAAGGGGCTCAAATAATGTTGGCCCTGCCTCCTGGAAGCTATCTGGCGATACTTCTTGTTTCCCTAGTTGGTTGCTACCTTCTAGATCGAACCCACAAACTGGCCTTCACAGTTGACCCCAAGCGTGCCTTTTTATCGATGGTTCCAGCCTTTGTGGTTTTTGTAATTTGGGACATCTCCGGAATTGCCCTTGGCATATTCTTTAGAGGAAACAACACGTTGTTGACTGGCATCCAGATCTTTCCTGAGTTTCCAATCGAAGAAGTGTTTTTCTTGATGCTGCTTTGCTACAGCACCCTGATTGCACTCACCTGGATATCTAAGGTGTTGAACAGACAATGACCTACGCAGAGCTAAACCTGTTATTTCTACTTCCCGTGGCAGCGCTGCTGTTTTTCTTCCGTTATCTCGTTCGCTGGAGAAAGCTCTGCTGGACAGTCACGGCACTAGTAATCATGACCGCAATCTTTGACAACTTCATTGTTGGAAGTGGAATCGTTGCCTACAACCCGGACACTTTATCTGGAGCCTTTATTGGCTTCGCACCGATAGAGGATTTCGCCTACACACTGGTAGCTGCAGTATTAGTTCCGCTAACTTGGTGGTGGCTTGGTTCTCGTGACACCAAGGCCTCAAAAACAAAACCTTCGAAGGCAAAACGTTGAAAGCACTAGTAGCACTGTTTTGGTCCTCAAGGCCGGTGTCTTGGGTCAATACAGCTTTTCCATTTTTTGCTGCCTACTGGTTTGTGAATCAGCGAATTGACCTTCCGCTGATTATTGGAACAATCTTCTTTCTGATCCCCTATAACTTCTTGATGTATGGCATCAACGATGTCTTTGACTATGAAAGCGACCTGCGAAACCCCCGGAAGGGCGGTATCGAAGGAGCCCTCCTTGATCCAAAGCTCCATAAGCTAACCATCTGGTCATCAATCGGTTTATCTCTTGGATTTGTTGTTTACCTGCTCGCGATTGGCTCTGACGTAGCTGATTTCTGGCTCCTGATTACCCTTTTTGCTGTTCTGGCCTACAGCGTTCCGAAGCTTCGATTCAAAGAGATCCCGTTCTTGGACTCTTTTACTTCTGCCATGCACTTCATCGGGCCGATGCTGTTTGCTTTGGCACTATCGGGTGTCGACATCTTTGAATTCAAGCTGTTCTCAATGATCTTGGCCTTTTTGGGCTGGGGTATGGCAAGTCATGCCTTTGGTGCGGTTCAGGATGTCAGGGCTGACCGCGAAGCGGGTATCAAATCGGTAGCTACCGCAATTGGTGCCAGAAACACTGTGCGCTTTGCTTTCCTGCTTTATTTCTTGGCTGGAATTTCGATTATGAATGCAGGTCCCCACGGAATGGTGGCAGCTCTGGCTGCCATTCCATATCTTGTGATCATTGCGCCGTACCTGAACATCACCGATGAAGATTGTGAGAGAGCCAACCGCGGTTGGAGAAAATTCATCTGGTTGAATTTTGCTGGTGGTGCACTGATTAGCCTTTTGCTAATCAATTACATCCAAGCTGCCTAAGCCGCTCTTTCAGTCCAGGAGATTAAAAACTTTCTGTTGAAACCTTTGCCACAGTAGCCGCAGGCAAGCTGTGCTCTTGGGGATTTGTATCGGTAGTGTCGGTGACCGTTTTTGCACTCACCAATCCACTTGGCCGTTTGCTCAGCAATTTCTTTGCCGGTGAACTTTTCTCCGCGATAGCCAATTGATTTGGCTATCTTTTTCCAGTTCGGTCCATGGCCTGCATCTTTTCCTGCGAGCGCGTGAGCTACCTCATGCAAGATCACTTGTTCTGACTGATCCAGCGAGTGGTACTGAACTAGATACTTGGAAAGGGAAATCTGGTAGTCGGTGTAGTTGCAAAGACCTGCTCTTTGCTTGGCGGAGTCAAAGATAAATTCCCAGGGAGCTTGTAATCCATGTTCGGCCATCTTCTGCCGAGCCAGGAAGGCTATGTATTCGTGGCGATCAAGCTTTAGTCGCTGGAAGCGGTTTTTGCCCTTGGAAAACTGCCTACCGGTTTGAAAGCCCATTGCCTCAAGCCGGAAGATCAGTTGGTGGTTGGTCAATGGCACGAAGGTTCGAAGCTCCCCGAATTCGTCATGGGAGAACACCTCGTGAATAAACTCCCGATCGATTAGATCGGGAGCGGGGACCTCTAGGACTTGGGTTTTTTCAGGCATGTGTTTGTCAAGGATAACTGGCGCCCCTGAGAATTTGCCTACCCAGAGGCTGGGTTTTGCCCCTTAGCTATCTATCCCTAGGCTTAAGGGTATGAAGTATGTAAATCACGTCTCTGAGCTAATCGGGAACACACCTCTTATAAAGCTCAATTCGGTGACCGAAGGTATCAAAGCCACGGTTCTAGCCAAGGTGGAATACTTCAACCCCGGTGGTTCAATCAAGGACCGCATTGCCGAAAAGCTCATCGATGCAGCTGAAGCCTCTGGCCAGCTAAAGCCCGGTGGAACCATCGTTGAGCCAACTTCAGGAAACACCGGTATCGGACTTGCCCTAATTGCGCAGCAGCGCGGATACCGCTGCATCTTTACTGTCCCCGACAAAGTTGCCGAGGATAAGCGAAACACCTTAAAGGCCTATGGCGCGGAAGTGATTGTTTGCCCAACAGCTGTTGCTCACGAGGACCCTCGCTCTTACTACTCGGTAAGTGATCGCTTGGCTAAGGAAATTCCTGGTGGTTTCAAGCCTGATCAGTATTCAAACCTTGCAGGACCTGCCTCTCACTACGCTTCAACTGGACCTGAGATTTGGGAAGCAACCGATGGCAAGGTCACTCACGTTGTCATTGGCGTTGGAACCGGTGGCACTATCTCCGGAACTGGAAAGTACCTCAAGGAAGTAAGCGGTGGCAAGGTTCAAGTAATTGGTTGTGACCCGAAGGGTTCAATCTATTCCAAGACCGAAACCAACTCGATGCCGTATCTGGTTGAAGGTGTTGGCCGAGGCGATGACTTTTTGCCGGCTGCTTACAACTCAGATGTGGTTGACGAAGTGATTCCGGTTCCTGATGCCGAGAGCTTCGAAATGACTCGAAGACTAGCTCGCGAAGAAGGCTTGATGGTTGGACCTAGTTGTGGAATGGCAGCAGCTGCCGCACTAAAGGTAGCTAAAGATCTTCCTGCTGATGCAGTCGTGGTTGTGATCTTGCCTGATGGGGGAAGAGGCTATCTAGCAAAGGTATTCAACGATGGCTGGATGCAAACGCACGGGTTCCTAGGTGATGACTCATCTGTGAAGCTTGCCGACAAGATCACATTCAACCCCGCTGGAATTCCATTTGTTCTAGAAAATGACTCACTAGTTAGTGCAAGACAAGCCATTGAAGATTCAGGCCTTACTTCTCTTCCGGTTATGGTCAAAACTCCCCCGGTTCGAATCGGTCACGTTATTGGCACCATTTCTTTGGCCCAAATTGATGCAGCTAGCCCTACCGCCACCGTCAAGGACATCCTTGGAGCAAAGCCAGCACTAGTTGGCTCGGGCCAAGGTGTTGAAGTTGCCAAGAAGCTATTGGCCTCGAACGATTTTGCTCTGCTACTACACAACGGTGAAGTTGAAGCCATGATAAAGCCAGGGCAGCTGAGCTAACCTAGTAAAAATAAGAAAAGGCAAATAATGACCGAGTTTGAAACCAGAGCCATCCACGTCTCCCAGGATCCGGATGCCAACAATGGATCGGTTATTCCGCCTATCTACATGACTTCGACTCACAAACAAGACGGTGTTGGTGGACTTCGCGGTGGCTACGAATACAACCGAGCTGCTAACCCATCAAGAACTGCTCTGCAGGAAGTTCTTGCCAGCCTAGAAGGCGGCAAGTTTGGTCTTAGCTTTGCCTCAGGTCTTGCCGGCGAAGATGCAGTGATTCGTGCAACTTGCGCACCTGGCGATCACGTAATTCTTAGCGATGATTTGTATGGCGGAACCTTTAGGCTCATGAACCGTATTCACCGCGCCGCCGGAATTGATTCCGAGGTAGTGGATATGAGCAATCTCGATGCCCTACGCGCAGCCATCAAACCAGGCAAGACAAAGTTGATTTGGGTTGAGACACCAACTAACCCAATGCTTGGAATTTTGGACATCGCAGCAATTGCCAAAGTTGCCAAAGAAAGTGGTGTCTTGAGTGTGATGGATAACACCTTCGCGACGCCGTATTTGCAGCGACCTCTTGAGCTTGGAGCTGACATCGTCACTCACTCAACAACTAAGTACATTGGCGGTCACTCGGATCTTCTAGGTGGAGCTGTAATTGTCAACGATGAAGAGCTTTACGAAAAGATCCGCTTCTTGCAGTTCGCAGCGGGTGCAGTTTCTAGCCCATTTGATGCATGGCTTACTCACCGCTCAATCAAGACTTTGGCTGTTCGTATGGAAAAGCACTGCTCCAACGCACAGGCAGTAGCAGAATTTCTCGACGGACACAAAAATGTCGAGCAGGTTTACTACCCAGGTCTTCCAGCTCACCCTGGCCACGACCTAGCCAAGAAACAGATGTCTGGTTTTGGTGGAATCGTTAGCTTGCGCTTTGCTTCTGAAAGAGCCGCAAAGGACTTTTGCAGCAGAACTAAGTTGTTCACTCTTGCCGAGAGCCTTGGAGGGGTTGAATCACTTGTGAATCACCCAGCAGAGATGACACATGCATCGGTCAAGGGCACCCCATTAGAGGTTGGCCCAGAAATTGTTCGTCTATCGGTTGGAATTGAAAACCCTAAGGATCTAATCGCCGATTTGGCGCAGGCTCTTAGCTAGTCAGTTTTTGGAAGACGATCAGTCTTCAGTAGCTTGATGCCGTAAATCAGCGTTCCAATAAACAAAGCGGCGACGGCTGAGTAGGCGGCAATCGTGATTCCCTGCGCTAGCTCAAAAGAAATCCCGAGCTGACGCACGTTCAGAGCAATGATCAAATTTCCAACCAAAATTCCAAGCAAGCGCTGAGGCGCCTTGCTAACAAGCCACGCTGCAATTGGCGCGGCCAAGGCTCCGCCGATTCCAAGTGCTAGAACGGCATCCCAAGGGATCTGCTCGGCACCGATTCCGATAATAAAGCCAATGCTTGCAGCAACGGCTATTACGAACTCGGCGGTATTGGTTGTTCCAATTGCCTTGCGAGGTTCAAGCGCGTTGGATGCGGTCAAAGAGGTAGTTACAACCGGCCCCCAACCGCCACCACCGGTTGAATCGATAAATCCACCGACCAGTCCAAGTGGAGCAAGCCATCTGGCGCGAGCTCGACGCTTTTTGCCCAAGATAATCGGTCTTGTGAAGCGGTACAAAACCAGAGCGCCAAGAATAAACAGCACGCTTGCCGTCCATGGCCTTGCTGCTGAAAGATCGACGTTGCTAAGAAGCATCGCACCAACGAATGCACCGATAGCTCCTGGAACCGCCACCTTCACAAGTGCGTGCCAGTCAACGTTTCCAAACTTTATGTGTGATGCACCGGAGATAGAAGAGGTGACGATCTCAACAAGATGAACGATGGCGGATGCTGCAGCTGGGTTGTATGCCAAAAAGATTAGGAGTGTGGTTGAAGTAATGCCAAAGGCCATACCCATAGCGCCATCAACAAGCTGCGCTAAAAATCCAGCAACAGAAACAAGCAGCAGTACCCACATGGGTTCAAATCTATTTGATGCGCCAATCTAAGCTCGGCTACCGAACCTGCGAGTTTGCTTAGATTTCACCTTTATCTAGGCCTTTTAGAACTTGCTGGGCTCGTCTTCTTACCTCTGGCAAATCGGAGAGTCTTTTCAATCCATTGTTTTGCTGGAACATGCGGTGGTTTTTTGCAAAGGCTGCAGAGTTTCGATCCAAAAAGTCCCAATACAAAGTTGTGAATGGACAGGCGGTATCCCCTGTCCTTTCCTTCGGGTTATAGGCGCAGCCTTTGCAGTAATTTGTCATTCGAGAAATGTAGGCTCCGCCTGCAGCATATGGCTTGGTCATCATCTGACCGCCATCAGCATGGACACCCATGCCGATAACGTTTGGAACCATTACCCACTCCGAAGCATCAACAAATTGCTCACGCATCCAGTCCAAAAACTCCTGCGGATTGGTTCCGGTAATCAGGGCCAGATTGCTCAAGATCATCAGCCTTGGGATGTGGTGGGTCCAGCCGCGGTTGTGGATGGCTTCCACCTCTTTAGCCACACAGTTCATCTTGGTCTTTGCGGACTCAACGAACAGTGGCAAGAGCTTGCGCTTAGCGTTCAGGCCGTTTTTGTGCTTGTAGTCCTCACCTAGGAACCAATACATTCCGTTGATGTATTCGCGCCAGCCAATGACCTGACGGACAAAGCCTTCCACCGAATTCAGTGGGACTCCGCCCTTGTTGTACTTCGCGATTGCTGCGGAAACTACCTCGCCTGGGTGAAGCAAGCCGTTATTGATGTAGGGGCTGATCACCGAGTGGTGCAGCGTCCAGCTCTCGGTTGTCACAGCATCCTCGTAGGGACCAAACTCTTCAAGATGCTTGTCGACAAAGACCTTCAGACGCTTGAGGGCTCCAGCCCTTGTGGTCTCCCAGTACTTGGATGGCTCCATGCCAAGTTCTTTAGCCACTTCCCTATCGATATCATCTGGATCAGTTTCTGGATACTCGGACCAGGTGTAGTTCTTGGGTGGTGGAAGCCGGTTATCGGCATCGAAGTTCCACTGGCCGCCTTCCGGTTCGGAGCCTTCCATCAAGATCCCGAGTCTTACTCGTTGCTTCCGATAGAAGTTCTCCATAACAAAGCTCTTTTGAGTTTCAGCCCAAGCAGTAAAGAGCTTTCTGGAGGTTAGAAAGAAGTCGTTCTCAACAAACTCGACACCAAGCTCAGCTAACTGACGGAACTGTCCAAAGCTGGATGGTTCTGCAGCTAACACTTCTTGGATGCCGGTTTCTTTTCTGATTGCGGCTAGTCCCGTAGGAGTATCTTTAGCTTTTTTGTAATTCACCTCAAAGCCTGCTTCTTCTAGCTCGAAGGCGAAGTGCCTGGCGGAGGAGATAAGGAAGAACAAACGCTGTTTGTTCCAAGGCCTGCCACTGGTCATTCTCTTAGATTGAACCAAGGCGATGACATCGGTTTCTGGGTTGGCTTTTTTTAGAGCTCCGTAGGAGCGATTGAGATGATCAAAGGGTACAAAAACAATTCGAGTTTTCATTAGCCCTTGCACTTCTTGGAGCAATACTTAACTGATTCCCAGTCCTTGGCCCACTTCTTGCGCCACTCAAACTTCAGCCCACACCTTTCACAGGTTCGAGGCTCGAAGCCGTTTTTAGTTTTTGGGGTGGGCATAGAACAAATCTAAGGCACTAAACCGAATGGAGAAACTAGGACGGGACTTGCAGTCTTTATTGGGGAGCCAATTTGCACTCCCGACGGAAGTGTTCTACAGTAAGTAGAATGATAACTCTACAAGTTGTAGAAAGCTTTTTGAAAGGAAGAATAATGAGACAACTGATAGGACCTGCGTCCATCGCGGCAAGCCTTGCTCTTTTAGTGGGATTTGCATCCCCTGCTTCAGCTCACATAAGCGTTGTGCCTGGGGTTTCAAGTACTGGAAACACAACGGATGCCCTGACCGTAGGGAAAAACAACACTTTGAACTTCCGTGTGGGTCACGGGTGCTCACTTGAAAAGAACATTCGTCATCCTCAGACCAAGAAGCTTGTCGCTTCTGCTGAGCTTGACCATTTCGCCACCCAAGCATTCAGCGTGACTGTGCCGGTATCTGCTTTGGGTGAAACTGGAACAACCATGCCTCGTCCTGCATTTGTTCCAGGTTGGAAGGTGACTTCAAACAAGAACGCAGATGGTTCAGTTACTGTCAGGTGGCGTGCAATCTCCGATGACTTTGCCCTACCTAACGGCCCTGCTGGAGACACCGAAGCCTCTATGTACTTTGACTTTGGACTCAGAGTTGCCTTGACAAATGCACTTAAGGGAAAGAAGTTGGAGTTTCCAGCTCAACAAAAATGTCTAGTCGACATTCCTGCCGCTCCTGGATTTGCAGCTAAGCGTGTGGCTGTTTACGAGACATGGGATGGCTCCACTTCCGACACAGTCCGAGATAACAACGCTCGAAGCACAGCGCCTTCGATTACCGTAAACCCTTAATGAAACGTAAGTCGATCTCTGTTGTACTGGTAGCCCTCCTTGTTCTGGGAGGGCTACCAGCTCAGGGGCACTCTCAGCTTGTTAGCGCAAGTCCCAAACCTGGAGCCACACTACGCTCATCCCCAGCATTTGTGAAACTGGGTTTCAATGAAGACCTAATTTCCCTCGGTGGCGCATCAAACGTGATCACCGTCCATAACTCAAAAGGGAAAGCTATTCGCACGACAGAAACGGTAGTCAATGCATCTACAGTTTCAATAGCTATTCCTGGAAAACTACGTGAGGGTCGTTACTTAGTGCGATGGAGAGTTGTATCAGCCGATGGACACCCGATCTCAGGAAGATACAGCTTCACGCTTCAAAATTAATTCCCCTTGGGCAACTTGCGTCTAATCTGACACTCGCATTAATGTCCTAGCTTTTTGAACTGTTTCCGAAGCACAATGACGTTTGGCGAAATTATCCGCAGCCGCCTCGCAGAGTTCTTCAACTGAGCCGTTGAAGACTCTGGAGATGCTCATTGGCCTAGTCAATATATCTACAACACCTGCGATGGTTTTCAGGGTTTGATGGCGACCCCTGATGTGCCCAAGTTCGTGCCATAGAACGGCCATCAGTTCGTCCTCTTTGAGCTGATCAAGGGAATACTGAGAAATCAAAATCTCGTCCTTAGTGGCTAAGGCGTAGTGGATTGGAAGTGAGACTGACGAAACCTTGACGCCCTCGAAGTTTCTAAAGAACTTCTTTGCGAGTTGAAGATTTTGTTGAATCTTCTTTCCCAGGACATAGGGGGGTTCTATTCGAAGATTCACGATTGCGAGAAGGACTCCAAATACCCCAAGAACAATCCAAGGGACAAAACTCAGAGCGAATGCGGTTAGCCAATTTGAGTCCCCGAAATTCACCAATGCGACGCTGTTTGCGGAATACATGTAGGCCGCGCCAAGACCTAACAATGCAGAGATTGAGGCCAGCACGGAGCTTGTTAGGGCCGCGAACCAAAGCGCCAAGCCAAATCGAGGTCTAGTGCGAAAACGATTAGGAAACTGGGTCCTGGCGAGAATGGAGATTAAGAGAATCCAGAGCAATGAAAGACTTAGGACTGTTAGGGGTACTAGCACAGTTATTTCCGAGCAGGTTTACTCGCCCAAAATCTTCTTTAGTGAAGACCTCTGGGCTTTGCTCAAGCCCTTGGCAAAAAATGAGAATGCCAAGGCGGGATTCGCTTCTTCTTCAATCATGTTCAGCATTACCCGGGCGGTGTGCTCTTCTCGCGACTCAACTGCACGAAATGACAGTGATCTTCCTGATTCGACTTCTCTGGCTACCAGGCCCTTGTCTTCAAGGCGAGACAGAACCGTGAGCACTGTGGTCAACGCAAGTTCACCTTGTTTACTGCAGTGAGCCTGAACTTCTTGCGAAGAAAGTGAGCCTCCGGCATCCCATAGGCAGCCAAGGACTAAGGACTCAAGTTCCCCTGGCTGTCTCTTTTGTTTAGCTGGCATAGTTTTTATTCTACATGAAGTAAAACAAATTAGGCGAACTAGGCTTTTGACGTGAACATCAAATTCAAGAGCGCCATGATTGAATGGCATGGCCATCGCCTTTTTTATTTCATCCCAATTCCAGAGCCTCAAAGTAAGAAAATTAAAACCCTCGCAGCGCAACTCACTTATGGTTGGGGCGTGATTCCAGTTGTTGGGAAGATTGGCAGAACTGAGTTCACGACTTCCCTGTTCCCAAAAGACGGTTTGTACTACTTGCCAATCAAGAACCAAGTTCGGTTTGCCGAAAAGATTGAAGTCGGATCAGAAGTATCTGTTCAGATAAACCTAGGTAGCTAAGCTACTGCCCTTAGGCTTTTGACCATGAAATGCAAAAACTGCGGCGAGACCGTACCTAAGAATGAATTGAACTGCCCTGCTTGCGGAACTATTGCCGCTAAGACCAAGGCAGATCTTCAGAAAACTGATCCTGCCATGACGGCCGGTATCGGTTGGGCCCTTATTGCAATGGGTGTTTTTGGGCTTATCTTTGTGATCGCCAATTCCTGGACCGACTGGTACTCAGGCCTTGACTACGTGGGGCCTGTTGGGCTACTTCTTCTTGGTGGCGTGACTCTGTTTACTGCTTCTCGCAAAAAGTAGATCCAACTAACGCCAAGTTCGCTTGGTATGTACCCCAGTGCGAACTAAAGACGCCTTTGATTGCGTTTGGCCAACTAATGCCTTGGCTTCACTAAAATATCGCCTATGTCTAAATTGAATGATTCCAGATCCTACGGTCAAGGCGCTCAGGGTGAACCCGATGCACCCAAAGCACAGAAGGTTAGTTTCTTTACACGCCTTCGATACAACTTCGATAACTCACTCTCGAAGCCAGGAGCCTTCGTAGGTTACGTCTTTATCGCCATCATCTTTTTGGCAGTAATCATGTCAGCTGTCCAACGAGGCATCGCTGCTGTGGTTGCTCTCAATGAGCCGTTAGACCCTGCTACATACTTTTTTAGCTTCTGGGAAGCCTTCACCAAGATTCTGGGAATCGGATCAACTGCTGCCTGGGGCACTCAGTTGATCAACACCCTCTACTGGGCAATCGGTATCGCAATTTCAGGTGCAGTAATCGGTTTTATATCGGCCCAGATTATTCGCGCTGTTGCCAGGCTGCAGGAAGGCAAGAGCGCTGTTATCGAATCCGGTCACACCCTTATCCTTGGCTGGTCCAACCGAGTCTTCCCTATCCTTTCCGAGCTAGCAATTGCTAACGAAAATGTTCGAAAACCCCGAGTTGTGATTTTTGCCCCGACAGCCAGAGCTGTCATGGACGCCGAGATTCGTTCAAGAGTTCCAAACCTTGGAAAGCTAAAGGTCATCACCAGAACCGGTGATGTCACAAACCCTGAGGACCTAAAGCGCGCCAACGTTTCTAGCGCTA
>JBIJAI010000046.1:0-4766 GCA_044345815.1 Rhodoluna sp.
CGCCTTGATTGAACCAGACTGGGTTGGAAATTCTTCTGGTGTGTAGATAACGGCGTGCTTGAACACATCTTCTTGCCAAACCTCCAAGCCAGTTCCTGAAGCAGTTACCAACTTCGTTGTTGCTACACCGTGAACAAATTCCAGATCGGTAAAGTCATCATCTAGCTTTACCTCGGATAAAGCCTCGCCAGCGCGCAAGTCCTTGTTTGCATCTGAAACCCTAACTTTGCCGGTTGCAATCATGTTCTCGTTTAGTTCCAGAACTGACCCAGCACTTACTTGAAGTTTCAGTGGGGCATCAGCCCATGCAGTTGAAAAATACGGGTGAAAACCAATGCCGAATGGCGCCTTGGTATTGGAAAAATTTTTCACCGCAAAACTAGCGTAAAGCTCACCGTCTTCTAGTTCGTATGACACAGCAAGTCGAAGTGCGTGCGGGTAGCCATTGGTTGGAGTGATGTCAATCACGAGTTCAACTGAGCTAGCGGTGGATTTCTTTACCGCAAAGCTTTTGTCGTAAACCAAGCCGTGCAACGCGTTGTTTCTGGCCGGCTCATTGATTGCAAGTGATTGTTCTGCACCGGTTTCATCAATCCATTTACCGCCGGCAATTCTTCCGCTCCAGGGAGCCATCACTACACCAGCGTAAAGTTCTGGCCTGCCAGTAGCTGCCTGCTCGATGACATTGTTGCCCGAGAGAGTCAGCTCCATAAGAGAAGCACCAACCGGTGAGATAACGGCGCTTGAGCCAGTTGAAGATTCGGTGAGCGTGATCAAGTTAGGCAAATTTATCTACGGAACAGCAGCACTGTGTAGGCGGCTGAGAATGAGAAGCCAACTGCGGCGTACAAATAGGTAAACCAGGTAAGTTCGGTCGGAACAGCCAAGGTGAGGGCCCCTAGTCCAAAAGCTGCAAACTGCATCACACGCGATGCAAAACGCACTCCCTTGATGTTGGCGTAGAGGCTAACCACCAGCATGTTTCCGGTAAGGGCCACAAGCGTGATTGCAATCATGCGCATCGACCAAACCTGGTCGTCCCCTGTTGGAAGAGCAAGCAGTTCTAGAAACAGAACTGGCAGGGCCAGAAGAAATAGTGCACTTGCACCGAAAACCGCAGCTCCGGTTCTAAGGACAATGCGCAGGGGATGTTTTTGAATGGTTTCAGTCATAGTGAAAATGCTAACCAAATAGCTCAGGCAAAGTCGCTTCCCAAGGAGTGCGGAGCTCATCGAGTTTCCAGGTTGCAAGATCTTGAACCTCTAGTTCTCCGGTGTTGTCGGTGACACCAATGCGAAGAACTGGAATGTTCCTGGCATCGCAAAGACCCACGAACTTGACGTCATCCTCGCGGCCAACGCTCACAAGAACGCGCCCTGTGCTTTCTGAGAAAAGCGCGGAAGTTCTATCAATTCCATCTCGCTCACATAGCTCAGAAATCCATACTCTGGCGCCCATGTTGAAGCGAAGAACTGATTCAGTTAGAGCCTGAGCAAGACCCGCTTCAGAAAGATCTGTTGCGGAGGCAACTAGCCCCTGAAGGCTTGCTCCGTGAAGAAGCTCAGCAAGTCTTCTTTCAAACTCAAGGTCAACTACCGGTGGTTTTCCACCAAGGTGATCGTGAACTACTTCAGACCAAACTGAGCCATCAAGCTCGTCTTTCGTGACACCAAGCAGGTAAATGTTGTTGCCTTCGTCCTGCCAACCAGATGGAATCCTTCTTGCAACATCATCGATAACGCCCAGCACGCCAACAACAGGTGTTGGGAAGATCGCAGTGTCTCCAGTTTGGTTATAGAAACTAACGTTTCCACCGGTGACAGGAATACCTAGCTCAAGACAGCCATCGGCCAAACCGGTGGTTGCCTGCTTGAACTGCCACATAACCTCTGGGTTTTCAGGAGAGCCAAAGTTCAAACAGTTTGTCACCGCTAGTGGCTTCGCACCGCTAGTTGCAACGTTTCTGTAGGCCTCAGCTAAAGCAAGACGGGCTCCCTGGTAAGGATCTAGTTGGCAATAACGACCGTTGGCATCGGTTGAAAGCGCAACACCCAAACCGGTTTCTTCTGAGACACGAATCATGCCAGCGCCATCTGGATAAGCAAGTGCGGTGTTACCGCCAACGTATCTGTCGTACTGAGCGGTGATGTACGACTTATCGGCCTGGTTCGGAGAAGAAACGATTTGAACAAACTGCGCTGCAAGATCAGTGGTGTTCTCGTTAGCTCGGTAAAGACCGCGCGAGCGAACTGAGTCTGCGTTCAAAGAATCTTGCCACTTCGGTTTCTCAACTGGTCTTTCGTAAACTGGTCCATCGTGAGCAACAGTGCGCGGAGGCACGTTCACGATCTGCTCGCGACCCCAGTTGATCAACAAGCGGTCTTTCTTTATGACCTTGCCAAGCACGGAGTATTCAACTTCGTGCTTGTCCACAATCTTCTTGAAGGCACGAAGGTGCTTTTTAGGAACAATCGCCATCATGCGCTCTTGAGACTCACTCATCAGAATCTCTTCAGGGGTGAGCGACTCGTCGCGAAGCAGAACCTTCTTGAGCTGCACTTTCATACCCTTGCCACCGTTGGATGCAAGTTCACTCGTTGCACATGAAATACCAGCACCGCCAAGATCTTGAATGCCGGCCACACAACCTGCCGCAAAAAGCTCGAGGCAGCACTCAATCAAAACCTTCTCAGCAAATGGGTCGCCAACTTGAACCGCTGGTCTTCTAGATGGCCCCTCATCATCAAATGTTTCACTGGCAAGAACGGATACTCCACCGATGCCATCGGCTCCGGTTCTTGCACCAAACAAGATCACAAGATCGCCGGCTTTGTCAGCCTTGGCAAGTTTTAGGTCACCGTGCTTTAGCGCTCCGATGCTAAGTGCATTGACGAGTGGGTTGCCTTGGTAGACCTTGTCGAAAACAGTCTCGCCGCCGATGTTCGGAAGTCCTAAACAGTTTCCGTAAAAAGAAATTCCATCGACGACGCCGTGTAGAACACGAGCGGTGTCTGGGTTTTCTGGTGCACCGAAGCGAAGCTGATCCATAACGGCAATTGGTCTTGCACCCATGGTCAGAATGTCACGAACAATTCCACCAACACCGGTTGCTGCACCTTGGAACGGTTCGATGTAGCTTGGGTGGTTGTGGCTTTCTACCTTGAAGGTCACAGCCAATCCCTCACCGATGTCCACTACACCAGCGTTTTCACCCATGCCAACCAGCAAGTGCTTTTTCATTTCCGGGGTGACTTTCTCGCCGAACTGACGAAGATAAATCTTTGAAGACTTGTAGCTGCAGTGCTCGGACCACATAACCGAATACATCGCTAGCTCTGAGCTGGTTGGACGACGACCAAGGATCTCCTTGATGCTTTCGTACTCGTCCTCCTTCAGGCCAAGGGCAGCCCAAGGCTGCTCTTTGTCTAGCTCTTTCTTGGCCTGCTTGACGGTATCGATAATCACGCGTTGATCACCGATTTCAATACCGACTGGAAAATCTTTAGACCGTCAACGCCCGAACGCATAGCAACAGGGGAGTCCGGACCAAAGCCTGGCTCAACTGCATGCTCGGGGTGAGGCATCAGACCCACTACGTTGCCTCTTTCGTTTCTAAGACCTGCAATGTCATTCATTGAACCGTTGGGGTTTACCTCGAGATAACGGAAGGTAATTAGCCCCTCGCCCTCGAGCATCTTCAGAGTCTCTTCGGTTGCGATGTAGCCACCCTCACCGTTTTTCAAAGGAATGGTGATTTCATCCCCTTTTTGAAAGGCGCTTGTCCAAGCCGAGTCAACGTTCTCAACCCGAAGCTTTTGATCTCTGCATACGAAGTGCTGCTTTTCGTTGCGAATTAGACCGCCTGGAAGAAGGTGTGATTCAACAAGAATTTGGAAGCCGTTACAGATTCCAAGAACCGGAAGTCCCTCGCCTGCTTTTTTGATGATGGTTTTCATAACCGGCGCTTGGGCTGCAATTGCTCCGCAGCGAAGGTAATCGCCGTAGCTAAAGCCCCCGGGTAGAACAACAGCGTCCACCTTCTTTATGGAGTTATCGGCATGCCATAGGGCAACTGGTTCTCCGCCTGCCAAGCGGATGGCCCTTGCCGCGTCGCGGTCATCCAGGGATCCTGGGAAAGTGACGACGCCGATTCTCATCAAAGTTAGTCTTGCTCGATCGAAACTTCGACTACGTCTTCGATAACGCCGTTCGAGAGAAAGCTCTCGGCGATCTTCTTAGCTTCTTGAAGCTGCGCATCAGTAGGTGTAGTTGCGTAGTGCAGTTCAATTCGCTTGCCGATACGGACGGCGCTGATGGCTTTGTGCCCTGAGCGCTCGAGTGCTCTAGCGACAGCTTTACCTTGGGGATCTAGCAGGTCTTGCTTGGGCATTACCTGAACAATGATTTTCGGCAACTTTGGCCCCCTAAGGCGAGCTAGAAGAACTTGGGAATACCAGCAGTTTACTGGTTTGTAGCCTCAAGCTTTTCGCGCAACTCCGCGTAGCGAGAACTTGTTCGCGAAATAACGTCTTCGCTTAGCTTGGGTGGCTTGGAACCTGATTCTGGATCCCAGTTTTCAAGAAGCCAGTTGCGCACGATTTGTTTATCAAAGCTTTCGCTGCGATTTCCTGATTCGTAAGCAGCCTTATCCCAGTACCTACTCGAATCAGGAGTTAGCACCTCATCGCCCAAAACCATCTGCCCGGTTGCAGGGTCTTTACCAAATTCAAACTTGGTATCGGCCAGTATCAACCCTGCCTTTTCGG
>JBIJAI010000047.1:0-4705 GCA_044345815.1 Rhodoluna sp.
GGACCTACACCAACTGAGTCGCCCACTGCTTCGGAATCACCGTCAGCAAGTGCGACTCCAACAGCAACTGCACTTCGTGCTTGTTCGGTTGCTGAGCAGGCCGCAAACCCATCACTCGGTACTCTGCAGGCGGTTGTTCTAAACGCTGAAACCGGCGAAGTTTTGTATGACAGAGATGCCAATAAGCCAGCTGCAACAGCGTCGGTTATGAAAACGCTCACCGCAGCTGCAGCACTTATGACCGTCGGTCCAAATTATCGCGCGACCACCAAGGTGATGGCTGACCCCCAGTCCAAGAGTGTGATTTCACTTGTCGGTGGTGGCGATGTGACTCTTTCGAAAACTGCAGTTGGAGCTCAGTCGATTTACAAGGACGCACCAAAGCTTTCCACTTTAGCCACCCAGGTTCGCGTCTGGGCAGAAAAGAACAACGTCACTCAAATCGATGAAATCATTCTTGACTCTTCAATGTTTGCAGGATCGGCTTGGGAAAGCTCTTGGCTTCGCTCAGACCAAGATGACGGCTGGATTTCTGAAGTCACGGCTTTGCAAATCGACGGTGACCGTATTCGTCCAGCTCAGTTCACTTCGGGCAGAACTGGTAGACCAGTACTTAGTGCGGGAGAGGCATTCAAGAAAGAACTCGGCGACTTTGCCAAGACGGCACTGCTAGTAGAGAGCCCAACCCCAGCAGGATTCGTTGAGATTGGCTCGGTACAGTCACAGCCGATGAGCCGCTGGATTACCTACATCCTGCAGCGTTCAGAGAACATTCAATCCGAGATGATCGCCAAGCTGGTTTCTAAAGACCTCGGCTTTGACGGTTCCTTCGAGTCATTCGATCCAGCCTTCAAACGAGCCCTTGGAACAACTGGTCTTGACTTCACGGGGGTGCGGGTCCGCGATGCCTCAGGACTGTCTCAGCTGAACATGGTGAGCCCAAAGTTTATGGCGGAGCTAATGCGGTTGGTAAACGCCGAGTTTGCTGACTTTGGTCAGATTAAAAGATCCCTTCCAATCGCCGGTGAATCAGGAACCCTTGGCGGTCGATTCAAAGGCGATATCGCGGATGCTGCTGGAGAGATCTTGGCCAAGAACGGATACATCATTGATGTTCACACACTTAGCGGAATCATCAACGCCAAGGACGGAACTGTTCTTACATTTGCAATCTACGCACTAGGTGACACTGGTACCGACGTCAGAGATGCAATCGATACTCTAGCTACAGCGTTCTACCGCTGCGGCGATGATCTATCCAACGAGTAGGAATACAAGATGCCAAGGGCACTTCTAATCATCGATGTCCAAAACGATTTCTGTGAAGGCGGTGCACTAGCCGTTTCGGGAGGCGCGGCAGTTGCCGGGAAGATTAGTAAGTTTTTGGAAAGCTCAAGTTATGACTTGGTTGTGGCATCCAGGGATTGGCACGATGCCGACAATGACAACTCAGGTCACTTTGCGCAAGCAGGCCATGATCCGAATTACAAAACTAATTGGCCAGTGCATTGCGTAGCAGAGACTTCTGGCGCGCAGTACCACCCAAATCTAAACACTGCATCTATCGATGAGCACATCTTCAAGGGCCAGGGGCAAAATGGCTATTCAATTTATGAGGGAATTACAAAAAGCGGACAAAAATTTGACCAGCTTTTAGCGCAAAACCAGATTGACGAGGTTGATGTTGTTGGTATCGCAACCGATCACTGCGTTCTAGCGTCTGCGATGGATTCCAAAAATCATGGACTAAGGGTGAGAGTGATTAGCTCCCTTACGGCTGGGGTATCAGAGACCAGCACCGAGGCGGCAATCGATCAGATGATTGATAGCGGTATCGAGGTAGTGCCGAGCATCTAGCCCTCGCGTTTGGATCCTGCATCAGCCAAAACACTGAACAGCTCAGGCTTTGCAAAGCCCCTTGCTTCAAATGCCTCAGAAACAGCTGCCTTGAGCTCTGCCACCTTAGATGAGTGGATAAGGGCAATAGCTGCACCTCCAAAGCCACCCCCGGTCATTCGGGCACCAACCGCCCCGACTTTCATGGCAGTCTCAACGGCGCAATCTAGCTCGTCAATTGAAATCTCAAAGTCATCCCTCATTGACTCGTGGGAAGCGTAAAGCAACTCTCCAATAGCCTGTGGTCCGGAGGATTTCAAGAGCTCAACGGTTTCAAGCACGCGCGCGTTTTCAGTGACAACGTGCCGAGTTCTTTTGTAAACCAAAGGATCGAGTAACGACTCAGCTCGGGATAGGTCATCAACTGAAAGATCCCTTAGTGAAGGTACGCCCATTTGCTTAGCTCCCTCTTCACAGGCAGCTCGGCGTGCTGCGTAGCCACCATCAACCAGTCGGTGCGAGACTTTGGTGTCCATCACAACTATTTCAAGGGAATTTTGCTGCAGTCCAAGAGCAATGGCTTCTGAAATAAGTGATCGACAGTCTAAAAACACGACGTGATCGACACTTCCAAATAACGAGGCAGTTTGGTCCATGATTCCAGTTGGCGCGCCAACGATTTCGTTTTCCGCCCTTTGCCCAATTTTTGCGAGTGCACTTCGGTCTAGGTTTGCTCCCCAGAGCTCATTCAATCCAATCGCCACAGAGCACTCAATTGCGGCAGAAGAAGATAGTCCTGCACCAACTGGGACATCTGATTCAACGTAGAGATTAAAACCGGACGGCTTTGCTCCAGCTTGAATAAGCGCCCAGGCCACACCAAGCGGGTAGCCGGACCAACCTGATACTGAATCCTTTGAAATCTCATCGACCGGGATTTCAACAACTTCGTCAGTGAATCCCGACGCCACTCGAGCGATGCCATCGCCTCGAGAAGCTATAGCAGCGTAGGTTCTGCGATCTATTGCAAAGGGTAGAACGAAACCCTCGTTGTAATCGGTGTGCTCACCAATGAGGTTTACCCGCCCTGGAGCTGACCAAATTCCAGTTGGTTTAGATCCGAAATGCTTGATAAAGCCGGCCATTGCGGCCGCATTTGAGCCGCCCGTCACGAGAGTGCTTGCCTTAGCTGTGCTGCGATTGCTTCGGCCGGGATGTCGGCGATAAACGCCCCCATTGCTGATTCTGAGCCCGCAAGGTATTTCAACTTGTCGGTAGCTCTTCTTGGAGAGGTGATTTGCAACTGGAGCCTTAGGTTCTTGGCACCTTCTGAGAGAGGGGCTTGATGCCAAGCGGCGATGTAAGGCGATGGAGTCTCGTAGACAGTTTCAAATGCGTGAAGAAGCCTTGAGTACACACCAGCAAGCTCTGATCTTTCATCGGATGTAAGTTCGGCGTGATTTGCTACCTGTCGCTTTGGAAGAAGGTGAGCCTCCATAGGCCATCTAGCCGCAAAGGGAACATAGGCCACGAAAGATTCGGTTTCGATTAGAACTCGCTCAGATCTATTTTCGAATGAGAGAATCTCTTCAAACAGGGAAGGGTTCTTTGAAGCCATCTCCATAACTTTTTGAGTTCTCGGGGTGATGTATGGGTAAGAATAGATTTGACCGTGCGGATGATGCAACGTCACACCAATTTCTTGCCCGCGGTTTTCAAAAGGAAAAACTTGCACGACTCCGGGCAACCGCTGTAGCTCATCGGTTCTATCTGCCAAAGCCTCAAGAACTGTTAACACCCGGCTAACTGGCATCTGACCCAGAGAACCATTGTGCTCAGGACTGAAAACTACAACTTCGCATCTTCCAACGGCCGGTCTAGTCTCGCCTAGAACTGAATTACTTCGTTGTTCAAGATCTGGAATGGAAGTGCCACTTGGCAGTGATCCAAAAGCTGGATTTTTGTTTTCGAAGACTACAACGTCAAAAGTATCTGGGACTTCACTTAGGTTCTCAGTGGTTGCTGGGCACAGGGGGCATTGGCTGCTCGGCGGCAAGAATGCCCTGGTGTGGCGATGTGCTGCAACTGCAATCCACTCACCGTTTAGCGGGTCATGCCTAAGCTCAGCAAGAGGCGGGCGATCAGCAGGTTCTCGAAGATCAGGTTTTTTCTCACTCGAGTGGGAAGATCCAGCGTCATCAAAGTAGTGGATGTCGCGGCCGTCAAATAACTTGCCGGTGATTTTCTTGATTGAGCTCACTTTCTAAAGTTTACTAACAAGCCAGATACCTGACTGCAAGCCTTAGAAGGCGCTTGAAGGAAGATCCTTCTCATCCTCAGCTATTGCCGTGACGATTCGGTCGGCAACCTGGTCGATGCTCATCCCTTGAGGAAACGCTGGCGCAACACCAGCAATTGCTCTACCCGCAAGGCCTGTTTCGGTGTGTCCTGGTCTGGCATCAATTACTCGGATACCGTCGCGCCTTAGCTCTCTAGAGATTGCTTGGCCGAAAGCATAGAGAGCTGCCTTACTGGATGAGTAAGCCGCAAGTCCGGCCATTGGAGATTCGGCAACTACACCTGAGATATTCACAATAAACGGATCGTTTCCTGCAGCAGCGGAAATCTTCAATGCCGGTAGCAAACCTTGGATAAGTTGGATTGGCCCTGTGGCGTTAACTGCAAAGAGTTTAGTAAGAGTTTCAGGCGCCAGTTCGGTGAAGTTACCAAATGCCACAACACCGGTTGCATTCACGATGCCATCAATTTTGGCGTCGGATTGAATCAGGTATTCAACCAGCACTCGAATAGATTCTGGGTTTGTTAGATCAACTAGCAGTCTTGGGTTGCCAGCTTGTGGCACCCGCTC
>JBIJAI010000048.1:0-4655 GCA_044345815.1 Rhodoluna sp.
GCTTGGCACGAAGGGCGTCGACGGTGCGGACGGCCTGAGCCAGCGGAGCCTGGAACATGTAAGCAGCCTTGAACATTGAAGCCTTGAATAGTCCTGCGGCCTGAGCCAATAGAACTTCGCGGGATTCAAGATCAGCAAGCTTCTTAACCTCTGCCTCGGACAAGACAACGCCATCCATGATGCCGGTCTTGACTACTAGTAGAGGATTTGCCTTGGCAAAGTCGCGCATTACCTTGGCCACGGCGACGGTGTCTCCGTGAACAAATGCCATTGCAGTTGGTCCTACCAGTTGACCTTCAAATGCGGTCACTCCGGCGTTCTTAGCTGCGATGGTTAGTAGCGTGTTCTTTGCCACGGCGTAGGTTGCGTTCGCACTGATGGAACGACGCAGCTCCTTGAGCTGCCCAACAGTGAGTCCGCGGTACTCGGTTAGCAACACTGCAGCTGAGCTCTGGAATTTCTCCGTGAGCTCGGCAACTGTAGCTTCCTTGTTCGCCATGGCACTCCTTGATTATCTGTATTTGTCGGCAGCCCAGAAACAAAAAATGCTCCCCACATAAGTGGAGAGCAAAAGGAAACAGGGGCAAAGCCCTGATACTTTCAATCTTCACCTACGTGGGCAAACACTCATGTGTTTCTTAGTCAAAACAAGCCAAACCTCAAGAAATCTTGTGATTTGATTTGCCTTAAACCGACGGTCTTTGGCTTCCCCCAGTTTAGGCCCTGGTGGCCTTGCCTGTAAAGCCCAGGATCTGGGCCTAATCTTTAGCTCAGGCAGAGCCCTTTTCCAAGCCCAAAGGAAAACCCCGCCCGATCCATAAAGGACCTGGCGGGGTTTTTTTAGCGCTGTCTCAGGCGCGACCAACTATTTCTAGTTGGAGTACTTTTTAGCCCTTGGGCGCTTTTCGCTTGATGGCTTATCTGCCCAACGGCCCTTACCAGAACCCTGGTAGTTGCCCTTTTTCTTAGGCCTTGAATCGCGGTCGCGATCACGTCCGCGGTGGTTTGAACCCCCGCCGCGTGAGTCACCGAAGTCCAGAATGTCCGGAGCTGCCGGTGGTGGAGCGATAGGACCTGCTAGTTCTTCAATCAGTTCAGAACCAGGGCGAACATCGGTGATCTTCGCATCGCGTTCGGCACGGCGAAGAAGATCCTCAACCTTGCGGCGCTTCGAACGAGGGATCAAAGTGATAACAACACCTTCCTTGCCAGCGCGGCCGGTACGGCCTGAGCGGTGAAGGTAAGTCTTGTATTCCTCTGGTGGGTCAACCTGGATCACAAGAGCAACATCATCAACGTGGATTCCACGAGCTGCAACATCTGTTGCTACCAGTACGCGAACTGCACCCTTAACAAAGCGCTCTAGGTTGCGAGTTCTCTGGTTCTGGTTTAGATCTCCGTGCAGACGAGCTGCTGGAACACCGTTGTTGGTAAGGGATTCGCTTAGGCGTTCAGCTGTCATCTTGGTGCGGGTAAAGATAAGTGACTTGCCTTCTCCTTGAACTAGACGAAGTAGTACCTGGGAGCGGTCATCTGGGTCTACAACCAACACGCGGTGCTCGATAGTTGAAGTTTCCTGAGTCTCGTTTGGTACTTCGTAGACGTAAGGGTTCGGCATGAACTCTTTAACTAGAGCGTCAACTTCGCGATCCAGCGTTGCTGAGAACAGTAGCTTCTGAGAATCTCCGGTTGCACGTAGCACGCGCTTTACGCCTTCGATAAAGCCAAGATCACACATGTGGTCAGCCTCGTCGATAACCATGGTCTCAACTTCAGACAGGTCAATGATTCGCTGCGCCATTAGGTCTTCTAGACGACCAGGGGTTGCAACAACGATGTCAACACCGCGGCTAAGAGCGATCTCTTGTCTGCGCTGAGGAACACCACCGTAAACACAAGCTGTGTAGAAACCAACAGAGCGAGCTAGAGCCGAGATGGTTCTATCGATCTGATCTGCAAGTTCACGAGTTGGAGCCAAGATCAATGCACGAGGCTTGTTTGGCTTTCTTGGCTGTGAGCCTGCGGCAACCATCTTGGAAATGATTGGAACAGAGAAAGCAATGGTCTTTCCAGATCCAGTTTTTCCGCGACCCAAAACATCTCTGCCTTCAAGAGCTGCAGGAATAGTTGACTGCTGAATCGGGAATGGAGTTTCAGCTCCAAGACCGCGAAGAGCAGTAACTAGCTTTGGGTGAAGACCCATCTCTTCGAAGCTGCCCTGAATGATTACTTCAGAAGCATCTGCGCTAACCAGCTTTTCTAGAACCTTGTCCTCAAAGAATGCTTTGCGGTTTGGGTTCTTATCGCGAGCGCCAACGAAGCTCTCATCCCTTGAGCGATCGCGTGAAACGCGGTCCTCACGGAATGGGTTGCGGTCTCTGTCATACTCGCGAGAGTTTGAACGAGGTGCAAAACCACGTGAGTCACCTGAGCGCTCTGAGCGATCAGATCTTGGTGCACGAGATTCCCAAGGACGGTCTGAGTTGGAACGTGCTGGTCTGTCTGAGGTGCGGTCTGAGCGGTCGTAGCTTCTTGCTCCTCTTTCGGATGAGTCTCTGTCGGTGCGAGGTGCACGAGATTCCCAAGGACGGTCTGAGTTGGAACGTGCTGGACGATCTGAACGGTCGTAGCTGCGGGTTCCTCTGTCAGATGAGTTCCTATCTGAATAAGGTCTGTCAGAAGATGGTCTGTCGGTGCGAGGTGCACGAGATTCCCAAGGACGGTCTGAGCGAGATGCGGGCTTACGCTCGCCTCTTGAATCAGAACCACGTGAGTCGTTATAAGAAGGTCTGTCTGACCAGCTCTTTTTTTCCTGGCGGTCGTAGGTTGGTCCTCCGGTGCGTGGCTTATCTGACCACTCGCGCTTTGGAGCGCGGTCATCAGATCTTGGAGCATCGAAGAAGCTTCTGCTGCCGCGCGCTGCGCGATCATCTGCCGTGTGACGAGGCTTGCGACCTGATTCAGTTCTAGGAGCCTTTGGCTCCCAGTTGTTGCCGCGGTCTGGCTTGCGACCACTCATCTCGCGAGGCTCAACTGCACCCTTGCGGTGAGTCTTCTTTGGAGCTGCTGTCGCTGATCCGTAGCTTGAGCCCGAAGCGCGCTTCGGTGCAGATTTGGATGCGCCAGTTTTTGGACGCGGTTTTGCTTTGCCGAAATTAGGCATAGTTTCGTTATTCCTCTTTTATGACAACGAGCACGGCCAAAGCACACCTGAATTCATCAGGTTCTTTGCAATAACTATGTTCGTCGTTGCGGTCTAGTCGAACTGCGCTAGACCTTTAGCTGATCTGGTTCTTGCCAGGGCTAATAAGAGGTAAAGACTGATGCACCTGTAGTGCACTGCAAACGACTACTGCTGGGATGTTCCCAACTTCTCTAGCCTAGGGCCCGTACCCCAATAAAGCTAGGAAAAGTTTCTGGAGGCCAAAGGCTCCAGAACCCTTTAGTTGCTTAGGAAACTAGCCCGCGGAGCTTTAGCTCTGCGTGAAGCTCCGCATCCGAAGGCTCAACTAGGAACTTGCCATCAGCAAACTGGATTACTGGGATGTTGGTTCGTCCTGAGATAGCACGAGCTTCCTCGGTGAATTCTTCGCTGTTCTCGACATCTTTCATCTCGAATTCAACGCCGGTGGTGTTCAAAAGAGCCTTGGATCTGCGGCAATCGCCACACCAGTCAGCTCCATACATTGTCACTTCAGCCATTGCTATCTCCTTAGAATCTTGTGATCTGGTATTTCCAACTTGAAACCATCAAAGCTGATTCCCGCCAAATCTTCAATAACGATATCGGCCTCGGTGATCAGCGCATACTCCGATACCCCAATAACCATGGCAACCCCGGCCGCCTTAGCAGCAAGGGCTCCGGCCTGAGCATCTTCAAACACCACGCAGTCACTTGCGCTAAAGCCCAATCGGCTTGCTCCCAATAGGTATGGATCCGGAGCCGGCTTGCCGTGGGCAACGTCATCGCCGGTGACTAAGTGCTTCGGGATTGGAAGGCCTGCGCCTTCTAACCTTGCTCGACCAAGTCTTGAGTTGGCTGAGGTGCAGATTGTCCAGCGATCAACTGGCAGGGCAGGGAGTAATTCTCTAGCACCTGGCATCGCGAGTGTTTCGTGAGCTGATACCTGCTCGAGCTCGTTGATGCGGTTATTGGCTTCTTCGAATCTTTCGGGGCCAACCAGAGACAGCACCGTATCTTGAGCACGGGTGCCGTGGAAATTGGCAATGTTCAAACCCTCGATGCCATATTCTTCAGCCCACTGCGCCCAGCACTTTTCCACGTTGGCGTGGGAATCAACCAGCACTCCGTCGTTATCAAACAGCAGTGCTTTGACTTCGATAATCATCTAGTTTTTGGCCTTTGGGCGCTTAGTGCTTTTTGGTTTTGTGCTCTTTGACTTTGCGCTAGTTGCCTTTGAGGTAGTTGTCTTTTTAGGCGCAGCCTTGGCTAACTTCTTCGAAGAAGCAGCTGCTGGTTTTTTGGCAACCATTGCAACCTTGTTGCGCTCAGTGATCGAAAGGTAAGTGCCCAGTGCTGCAAGCACCAACAGCACAACAGCCGGAAGCATCTGTTCGATAAACCAAGACACCGATAGCGGTGCAACAGTCCAGCTCCAAATGGCAGTGAACTCTTCCCCTGGTGCTGGTTCTTC
>JBIJAI010000049.1:0-4606 GCA_044345815.1 Rhodoluna sp.
GCACCGTCATAGCGCTACCATCGTGGACCTCAGTGAAGGAACCGAAAGTCTTGTTGTGGGCGGGAGCAATCACGTGAACCTCATGGCCTGCCCTAACTAGGCCTGATGCAAGCCTTTCGGCAAAACGTGAAGCTCCATTGATATCCGGCGGGAAGGTATCGCAAGCAATCACCACCCGAAGTGGCGCAGAAGTACTCAAAATCTCAGTCAATTGTTTGCCTTGTGAAGCAGGTAGGAAGTTTGCTTAGTCCAAGTTTACTTCACTGGTCTTTTTCCTAGGACGCAACTCAGGATGGACCCTGGATAGCAAGTAAACGCCCGAAACAGCCACGAAACCACTTAGAACGAAGGCGGCAATCGATAAGGCGCTAGCCTGCTGAGCCTCTCCCAGCACTCCAATGGCGATACCAACTGCAACCAGTGGGTCAATTACAGTAAGACCCGCAATCACTAAATCAGGTGGTCCAGAAGAATAGGCGTTCTGCACAAACCAGCCGCCAAGAAAAACAGCACCAATCATGCTCACAAGCGCCAAAGCTGTTAGGGCGTCATAATCCATTTGATAAAGGCGCTGAATGACTACCTTGGCAAGAGTTGCCACAAAACCGTAAAGCACTCCAGCGCCAAGGATGTACGTGAGTGCTTTTGCCTTTTTACCAAAGGTGAAAAACAAAACTGCGAACGCAATGAGAATAACCACGAGCAAACCAAGCACCCGAAGGAGGTTATCGTCCGTCAGTTCGACCTGAGATGCAACTTGAGACGCGGTGATAACAAAGCCTCCAACCCCAAAGGTCGATAGACCAATGGCGAGGATGGTTGCTCTATTGAGTCTGGTTTTGGTTGATCTGGCATTGAGCAGTGAGGTGATAACAAGTGCGATTGCCCCGATTGGTTGCACCACAATTAGTGGAGCCAGGGTTAGGGCGGCAATTTGTAGCACCATACCTAGTCCCATGAGTCCTAGGCCCGATATCCAGCGTGGACGGGCAAACAATCTACCCAACTCTCTTAGAGATAGAGATCCTCGACGCCTTGGGGTTTTCTCAGTGGATTTTGAAACTGCTTGGTTCTGGAATTGTGCACCGAAAGCCAGTGCAACTGCCGCCAGTATGGCAAGCACAATTGCTAGTTCTCTAAGTTCTGGTCCCAATTCACTACCTCAATCAACAAATTCGAGCCTAACCCCGTTTTTGCTGGAAGTTCTGAGCTAAACAGCTAGATTTGTCAGGTGATTAGGCTAATACGCATCTATGGGGACCCGGTTTTGCACCAGCGTGCCGCAGAAGTAACCGTTTTTGACCAGGAGCTTAGGGATCTAGTACAGGACCTTTTTGACAGCATGGATAAGGCTCCTGGGGTCGGGCTGGCCGCACCGCAGATTGGAGTGAGCCTAAGAGTTTTTGTCTACAGCTACCCCGACGATGATGACACCCCAAGGCGAGGTGTTTTGATCAACCCCACCCTTAGCCACACCCCCCTCGAGCCCGGAGAAGCCGACGAGGAATTAGAAAGCGAAGGCTGTCTGTCTTTCCCGGGCGAAAGATTCGCCCTTAAGCGTGGAGATCGTGTCCTGGTTGAAGGTGTCGACTTAGATCAAAATCCGGTCCGAATAGAAGCCGAGGGGTGGTTTGCTCGAATTTTCCAACATGAGTTTGATCATCTAAATGGCATCATCTACGTAGACAAGCTCTCCTTTGAATCAAGAAAGGAAGCTTTCGAGCTCATGGATGAACTGGGTTGGAACAAGCCTGGGGTTTCGTGGCTTCCTGGAACCGACAACCTCGAAGATTAAACCCAGAGCCGAATTAGCGCAGCGATTGCTGCAGCCACAATTACAACAACCACAAATGGCACTCTAAGGTAAAAAAGTATGCCCGCAGCCACTATCGCTGGGACACGAGCATCGACAGATAACCCTTCGGCCGAAACAAAGGTTTGGATTCCAACCAATGCGGCCAGTAATGCAACGGTCAGTAAAGCAGCTAGCTCCTTAATCTTTGGATTAGAGACGAATTTCTCCGGAACTAGATAGCCAAAGAGCTTCCAGGAGTAAACCAACGCGCTGGAAACCAAAATTGCCGCCCAGAGACTCATATGCGACCACCTCGCAAACCAACCAACCAAAACCCAACGGCCAATACTGCTGTCAGTAGAACAGGAATTCCAGCTGGAAGCACAACTGACAAAGAAGTTGCAACAAACGCTGAAGCAACCGCCAGAACCAACAGTTTCGACTGGTTCAGTCTTGGCCAGATCAGACCTAAGAACGCCGCCGCTGCAGCCGCATCAAGCCCCCAGTCGGTTGGGTTGCCGATTTGCGAACCAACTACAGCTCCGACAAAAGTAAAGACGTTCCAGAAGATAAAAACTGCAACTCCGGTTAGCCAGAAACCAAAACGCTCTTTCTTTCTATCCGGCTCCCCCAACAACGAAACGGCGTTGGACTCATCGATAGTTAGCTGAGCTGCTACCGGCTTCAAAAGTGTCCTGACTGAAAGCACCGGGTTCATTCGTATGGCGTAGAAACCGTTTCGCACACCTAGAAGCCAAGCGGAAAGGATTGCCGGAACTACCCCAGCGCCGGTTGCGACAACACCGATAAAGGCAAACTGGCTTCCACCACTAAACATCAAAAGACTTAAGGCCATGGTTTGCCAAACATCTAGACCGGCTGCAACAGACAAGGCTCCGAAGGAAATTCCATAGAGTCCGGTGGCAAAACCCACACCAAGCGAAACTGCAGTCACCGACTGCTGCTTATCACTCATCGAACATTCCTGATTTACTCAGAGCTAGCACTAGCTCCGAAGCGGTTGCTACCGGGAGGCGGTTAACCAACTCTTTCAGAGCGTTCAAATCGTAGCTCTCAAGCTTTGTCATGTCCGCTTTCTGCCAAATTGATTTGAGTCGTCTTAGATTACTGGCTAACTTCTCGGGTAATTGGTCGACCAGGCTAACAAAATTCAAGTCAACAACCCTTACTCGAGGCTGGGAAGCGAGCAATTTATTCAGCTTTGCCAAGGTATGAAAATTCTCACCTGATCTGGCCTGGGTCACAGAATCAACCAGAGCTTTGGCACCTTGCTCGATTGCAATAACGTCTAAAATCCCCGCTTCGAGAGCATCTAGCAACAAAGCAGGTTGATCAAAGGAAGCAGTGAGTATAGAAGGCGGTGCCTGCATTATTCCGGTTAGCTTTCGAAGGCTCGAGTAGAAATCAATACCTGGACCAAAAGCAAGCTTTTGATCGATAACCAGCACATCGATTAGAGATTCCTGGATTGGCGCAAGGTCGGAGCTTGCCCCATCAGAATCAAAAACTACTTCAACATTTGGCAGGGAGGCAAAAAGTAGCTTTCTGCCAAATCGAATGTCTTCGTCGGTATCAAGCAGTCCGAGGCGGATTGTTTCCGGCATTTAGGAAACGGGGTCCGAAATGGCGCTTACTCCAGACGCCGGGAACATTGCTGAAACTGTAAAACCGATCCCAACTACTCGTTGTACCTCTAGCGATCCACCGAAGCTTTCAGCTCGCTCGCGCATCGCGGTAAGCCCCGGGCCTGTGACTTTCTCTAGTAGTGTGTCTAGATCGTCCTTAGCTTCGTAGGGAACTGGCAGCCCATTGGGGCCAACCACCGCACGCCTTTCAATTTCCACCCCATTGTCTTTGATAATCACCTGCAGGCCATTCTCAAGCCAAGAAATTTCGACTGCAGCTTTAGTTCCAGCAGGGTTGTGCTGCTTCACGTTTTGAAGTGCCTCAAAGATGATTCGATAGATTGCAAGTTCTGCTGAAGGGTTTAGCCCAAAACGCTCACCAAAGTTCGAAACCGATACATCGAGTCCGATTTCTCTCATACTCATTGCCAAGTTCTCTAGATCAGCCAGTGTGGGCGGCACCGTTGAAACAGCTGTGCCTCTGTTGATCATGTCGAACAAACGACGCAATTCAGTGTGAGCAGCCCTGGCGCTATCAAGAACTTTCTCAAGTGCTCTAAACCCAGCCTCAGGGTTTGACTTGGCAACGTAGATTCCGCCCTCAGCGTTTGTAATTACTGAAGAAAGCTTCTGGACAACGGTTTCGTTGATATCACGCGCAATTTCAAACCTCTTGGACTGCTCGGCAAGTTCCACTGAGAGCTTAAGTTGTTTTTCCTCATAAACCAAACGATCAAACTCAGTTCCTACGTGAACCAAGCGAGTGATAAGAAGTTGGCCAAGAATCCACAGCAGCGATACCAAACTTATGGCAAGTAAGGAAAGGGTGATAAAGATGACCACTCGTCCGAGATCATCTAGCTGTGCAACACCGCCAAAGATTGCCAGGTTGATTGTTGGATTGAATGCAACGTTGGCTGCAAAAACAAGTCCGCCAAAGATACTCACAACAAAATTGATTTCCCGCCAAGGTTTTGGACTAAAAGCCCCCACCACAAAAGCCAGTAAAGGAATTCCGATAGATCCAAATATTGGAAGCAGGGAGAAGCTAATCTGAATCGCCGCTGCAATGAGCACCAGCAAGGAGGCTAGGTAGCTAAGTTTTCGAACAAACAAGAAACTTGCCGCGATGGCTAGAGAACCGAGGGTTGCGATAGCTCCCTGA
>JBIJAI010000050.1:0-4586 GCA_044345815.1 Rhodoluna sp.
AATCAGCCGCAAAGGGCAGTATCTATTCAATCGATACTCCTCCTCCAACAGTTTCGGGCTCCTTGCACGTAGGTCACGTCTTTAGCTACACCCACACCGATTTGATTGCCAGATACCAGCGCATGATCGGGAAAGAGGTCTACTATCCGATGGGCTGGGACGACAACGGTTTACCTACCGAGCGCCGCGTTCAAAACTTTTATGGAGTTCGATGCGACCCAACGCTTGCTTACCAAGAGGGCTTCGTTCCACCATTTGAGGGCGGAGACGGAAAATCTTCCAAGGCAGCTGACCAAATCCCAATTTCAAGAAGAAACTTCATCGAACTTTGTGAGAAGTTGACACTCGAGGACGAGAAGCACTTTGAAGCTCTTTGGCGTCAGCTAGGTTTATCAATCGACTGGTCTCAGACTTATCAAACAATTTCACCAGACGCTCAAGCCGTTTCCCAAAAGGCTTTTCTAAACAACCTCTCCCGAGGAGAGGCCTACCAGGCCATGGCACCGACATTGTGGGACGTGACCTTTAGAACTGCAGTTGCTCAAGCAGAGCTAGAGGATCGAGACCAGCCAGGTGCATACCACCGCATCGGTTTCGATGGTCCGGATGGAAAAATATTTATTGAAACTACTCGACCTGAACTAATTCCTGCCTGTGTGGCACTTGTTGCACACCCCGACGATGAGCGCTACCAGCCGATGTTTGGTAAAACCGTGAAGACTCCGCTGTTTGGAGTAGAGGTTCCGGTGCTAGCTCATCACCTTGCCCAAAAGGACAAAGGCTCAGGAATTGCAATGATTTGTACTTTCGGCGACGTCACTGACGTAATTTGGTGGCGAGAACTAGATCTTCCAAACCGCGCAATTTTGGGCTGGGATGGTCGAATCGTTTCCGAGGCACCAAATGTCATAGGCGATGCCAGGGGTAAAGAGATTTTTGCCCAACTTGCTGGCAAGACAGTGTTCTCAGCAAAGCAGACGATTGTCGAGTTGCTGCAGGCATCCGGTGACATGGTGGGAGAACCCAAACCAATCACACATCCAGTTAAGTTCTTTGAAAAAGGCGACAAGCCGCTGGAAATTGTATCTACTCGTCAGTGGTACATCCGTAACGGCGGGCGCGACCAAGCGTTGCGTGAGAAGTTAATTGAGCTTGGCAAGAGCCTGAAGTTTCACCCTGACTTTATGCGCGTGCGCTACGAGAACTGGGTCAACGGTCTAACCGGTGACTGGCTGATTTCAAGGCAGCGCTTCTTTGGTGTTCCAATCCCTGTTTGGTACCAACTAGATGCCGACGGCAATCCTAATTTCGATAAAGTCCTGACTCCAGAGGCTGCAGCACTGCCAGTTGATCCATCCACCGATACCCCTGCTGGATTCTCGGAATCCCAGCGCGGAACCCCAAATGGATTTATTGGAGAAGTCGACATCATGGACACCTGGGCGACTTCGTCGCTGACCCCTCAACTAGCCGGTGGCTGGATCGCGGATCCAGAAAAGTACGCCAAGGTATTCCCATTTGATCTAAGACCTCAAGGTCAAGACATTATTCGTACCTGGTTATTCTCAACCGTTCTCCGTTCTTTCCAGGAGGAAGGCGTTCTCCCCTGGTCGGATGCTGCCCTATCCGGTTGGATTCTCGATCCAGACCGAAAGAAGATGTCTAAATCCAAGGGCAACGTCGTGGTTCCAAATGATCTACTTGATGAGCATGGCTCCGACGCTGTTCGCTACTGGGCTGCTTCGGCGAGACTTGGCACCGACGCCGCTTTCGATGTTGGACAGATGAAAGTCGGTCGTCGCCTTGCAATCAAAGTGCTAAACGCCGCGAAGTTTGTGCTTTCCTTTGAAACTAGTTCCGACGCAGCCGAGATTAGTGAGCCTGTTGATCGCGCAATGCTAAGCGCACTGAGCGAGGTAGTTGAGCAAGCCGGAAAAGCATTCCAGTCTTACGATCACACCAAGGCTCTTGAGGTCACAGAGACTTTCTTCTGGAACTTCACCGATGACTACCTTGAACTTGTCAAGGAACGAGCCTACGGACAGGAAACAACCCCGCAAGCCCAGGCTTCAGCTGTATTAGCTCTTCGAATAGCACTACACACGCAGCTTCGACTACTGGCACCGTTCATACCTTTCGCAACCGAAGAGGCATGGAGCTGGTGGCAAGACGGAAGCATTCATCGATCAGCTTGGCCAGAAGCATCTGAGCTTGCAGGCTTTACTAATGGGCAAGCATCTTCAATGTTGAAGAGTGCATCCGATGCCCTAATGGGAATTCGCAAGGCAAAATCAGACCAGCAGCTTTCCATGAAGGCTGAGATTGCTTCTATAGCGATCAAAGCCCCAGCTGGAAAACTAGAAGAACTCAAGGCTCTTGAAGCAGACCTTCGCGCAGTTGGAAAGATTGATTCAATCACTTTTGAATCTGGCGAAGAAATCTCTATAGCTAATGTTTCGTTTAACCCAGCCAGCTAATAATTAGGAGCTCTAGTGGAGCAAGCAAACCCTTTCGCGATTCCCTCGACACTTGAATACGAGCTTCCTGACTTCACGCACATAGAGGACGAGCACTACCTACCAGCCTTCTACGAAGGTTGCGCAAGACAGTTGACCGAGGTTGAAAAGATTCTGGCCGAGCCTGAAGTGACTTTTGAAAACACCCTGGTGGCTCTAGAAAAATCTGGAGCTATGCTGCATCGCATGCTGGTAGTTTTCTACAATAAATCTTCAGCGGATACCAATGAGACCATCAATTCAATTGAATCCGAGATTGCTCCGAAGTTAGCGGCTCACGAAGACGCAATAAAGCTGAATCCTCAGCTATTCCAAAGAATTCAAGATCTTTTCGAAAAGCGTGCAAACCTTGGCCTGGATTCTGAAAGCACCTACTTGGTTGAGCGCTACTACAGAGACTTCGTGCATGCCGGTGCTGCTCTAAGTGAGAGTGCGCGCGAGGAACTCAAGGAATACAACGAGAGACTTTCCGTTCTGGAAGCCAAATTCGATCAGAATGCCCTTGCTGAAGCAAATCGACTGGGGGTTGTGGTTGAAGATCCAAATCGCCTTCGAGGACTTAGCGAAGCTGAGCTTTCCACGGCCGAAGCGGCAGCTAAAGAACGTGGACTAGACGGTAAGTACCTAGTCAGCATGGTGAACTTCTCAGGACACCCTCTGTTGGCCTCCCTTGAGGACCGAGCTTTGCGTCAAGAAATAATGGAAGCCTCACTTTCAAAGTCAATTTCAGGTGGCGAATTTGACAACCGGGAACTGCTGCTTGAAATCGTTACAGTTAGGTCCAAGCGAGCCAAACTCTTAGGTTTTGCTAACCACGCCGCTTACGTACTTTCCGAAGAAACTGCCAAGAAACCTGAACTAGCCCATGCCATGTTGAAACAGATCGCCCCCGCGGCGATTGCAAACGCCAGATCTGAAGCAGCGGAATTGCAAGTTCTACTTGCGCGCGATGAGCCTGGGGCGAAGCTTTCAAGTTGGGACTGGGCTTTTTACACTGAGATTTTGAGAAAAGAAAAATACTCACTAGATACTGCCCTCATGAAGCCCTACTTCGAACTTGAGAGAGTGTTGTTCGATGGTGTTTTCTATGCAGCGACAAAGCTGTTTGGAATCACATTTACGGAGCGTCAAGATCTAGTCGCCTACCATCCTGAGGCCAGAGTTTTTGAAGTCCACAATGAAGACGGATCGAAGCTTGGATTGTTTATTGGAGATTTCTTCACAAGAGCGTCTAAGCACGGGGGTGCCTGGATGAATAACTTGGTGGACCAGTCTTTCTTGCTTGAGCACCTGCCTGTTGTAGTAAACAACCTGAACATTCCTAAGCCTCAGCCTGGCGAAGATGCTCTTTTGACATTCGATGAAACCAGCACGCTGTTCCACGAGTTCGGTCACGCACTCCATGGCTTGTTCTCGAAGGTAAAGTACCCACGTTTTTCAGGCACTGAAGTTGAACGCGACTTCGTTGAGTTTCCTTCTCAGGTAAATGAAATGTGGATGCTCTGGCCTGAGGTGCTTGCCAATTACGCCAAACATCACAAAACCGACGAGGCATTTCCTTCGGAATGGATAGAGAACCTCAAGAAGTCGGAAACTTTCAACCAGGGATTTGAAACCACTTCCTACATGGCTGCCGCAATCCTGGATCTCGCCTGGCATGAGATTGGGGATGCCGTGTCGGAGAATGTGGAAACCTTCGAAGCAAAGGCGATTGAAAACTACGATCTGGATTTTGAGCCAGTTCCTGTTCGATACCGCAGCGCTTACTTTTCGCACATCTTTGCTGGCGGCTACTCAGCTGGTTACTACGGTTACATCTGGTCAGAAGTACTCGATGCCGCAAGCGTTGACTGGTTTAAGGCAAATGGTGGGCTGACAAGGGCTAACGGGGACCGATTTAGAAGTGCGCTATTGAGTCGAGGTGGGTCGGTCGATTCGATGCAGATGTATAGCGACTTCACCGGCCAAAAGCCGGACATAAATCCTCTGCTTAAGCGCCGCGGCCTAGCTTAGGCAGTGGCAGTCGCTGCCAACCAAGAACTAGCATTCCTGCAACCAGTGCCCAGAACG
>JBIJAI010000080.1:0-3937 GCA_044345815.1 Rhodoluna sp.
AGTGGCTAATGGCAACTGGTATCTGGATTACCGGTCCGGAAGCAAGCACCGGCTGGAGGCTAAGTACGGCAGTTCTTGGAATAGCCACGGTTGGTTTGCTGATGCTGGTGGCTCTAAAGCTGTTCCGCTCTGTTCCTGTTGCGATTCTGGCTGGATTCCTGCTGGCAATTGATGGACTGGCGATCACCTTATCTCGCACAGCACTGTTGGATACCTCACTGACTTTCTTTTTACTTTTGGGTTTCTGGTTTTTCCTTCTCGATCAACAAAGCTCACGCGTGCGGATAACTCGAGCAATTGAAGGGTCAAGGAGTTCAATTCTCTGGCTTAGACCTTGGTTGATTTTGACTGGCGTTGCCCTTGGAGCAGCCAGCTCGATCAAGTGGTCAGGACTTTATCTGCTGGCTGGCTTCGGGCTCTATGTTGTTGTTTCAGAATTACTTCTTCGAAAAAACTCTGGTGAATCTGATTGGTTGAGAAAGGGCTTTTTTCTTCAAGGCGCTTTTTCATTCCTGTCTTTGGTGCCGGTGGCGATTGCTACTTATGTTTTGACATGGCTTGGGTGGATTGTTGGCACCGGTGGATACTTACGCAACTGGGCAACCGAAAATCAGCCAACTGGAATCTTTGCGCTATTTCCTGACTGGATGCTCTCGCTCTGGCGCTACCACGAAATGATTTACAACTTCCACGTAAACCTAACCAAGGAACATTCTTACGAAGCACATCCGTTGGGGTGGCTAGTTGGGCTTCGCCCAACAGCATTTTTCTATGAGTCTTACCCGCAAGGAACTAATGGTTGTGAGATTGCGGACGGTTGCTCAAGCGCTATCACTGCTTTAGGAAATCCGTTTATCTGGATTAGTTCGACAGCTGCCCTGATCTACCTCATCTATCGCTACGCAAGAAACCGAGAAAGAGTCCTTGGGCTAGTGCTTCTTGGAACAGCAAGTCTCTATCTTCCTTGGATTATCTTGTCCGAGAGAACCGTGTTTCAGTTCTACGTCGTGAGCTTTCAGCCCTGGCTTATCTTGGGGTTAGTTCTGGCCATTCAGCAGCTAAGGCGAAAACTCTTGGCCAAATCAAAGACGCTGGCAAATGCCACAACCGTAGGTTTTGTGGCTTTGACTTTTGGAGCCTTCTTATTCTTTCTTCCGGTCAATACCGGGATGTACCTGCCCTTTGAGCTTTGGCAAATAAGGATGTGGCTTCCAAGCTGGATCTAGTCTTAGCGCCAATAAGCTAGCCAGATACCGGCCTCAATCCCAAGGAGCAAGCGATGCCAGTTTTCGCAGTGACTTACATTTACGCAGCAACTCCAGATCAATTAAATGAGATCAGGCCCATCCACAGACAGTGGTTGGCGGGTTTGCTCGAATCTGGCCAGCTACGAGCATCCGGTCCCATGATTGATAACCCAGAGGCTCTTCTGATTTTTAGTTCAGACTCGGCTACGGAATTAGCAACGCTTTTAGACGATGATCCTTTTGACATTGCTGGATTTATCGGATCGCGCTCTATCCAGCAGTGGAATCCGGTGTTTGGGCCTTTTAGCGCTACTTAGAACTAGCCTTCTTGGCTTTTGCCTTCTTCGCAGCAGGAGCTTTTTTCTTGTCCTTGGAAGTTGCAATCAAGCTCACAACAGTTGTGATGGCGAGAGTTGAAATAATCACTCCAAGAGAGAGCTCGGTGGAGATCTCAGGAACGGACTTCACGTACTCTCCACCATTGATAAACGGAAGCTCGTTCTTGTGCAGAGCGTGGATAACCAGCTTCACTCCGATCCAACCCAAGATGATCGATAGACCAATAGCCAGATACTTCAATCGCTCCATCAAACCGCTCAATAGGAAGTAGAGCTGGCGAAGACCAAGTAGCGCAAAGGCGTTAGCCATAAACACGATGTAAGGCTCTTTGGTAAGTCCATAGACGGCAGGAATCGAATCTAGGGCGAATAATATGTCGGTAAATCCAATGGCAATCATCACAAGTAGTAGCGGTGTGATGTAGCGGTGGCCATTTTTGACGATGGTTAGCTTCGTGCCATGGTACTCGTCAACAGTTCTGAATCTCTTCTTGATGAGGGCAACAACTTTGCCTCCGGGGACTTTATCTTCTTCGTCTTCTTTGAAGGTGTCCCAAACCAGTAGTACTGCTGTGTAGACCAAGAAGGCCCCAAAGATGTAGAAAACCCAGCTGAAGCGTTCAATGGCTGCAGCGCCGACTGCGATAAAGATTCCACGCAAGATCAAAGCCAGAATGATTCCAACCAAAAGCGCTTCACTCTGGAGGTGCCTTGGAACTCTGAACTTAGTAAAGATGATCAAGAACACAAATAGGTTGTCAACTGACAGAGACTTCTCAGTGATAAAGCCCGCTAGGTACTCACTTCCGAACTGGCCTCCCCAGACATCAGAAACCACGACGGTAAACAGCAGAGCAAGACCCACATAGATGGTGCTCTGGATGGCAGCCTCTTTGAAGCTTGGCTCGTGTGGTCGCTTGATCTGATAGATCAGATCTCCCACGATAACTAGCGAGATGATGGCGACCGACAGGTACCAAATCCAGGGAGCGACGTTCATTACTTCAGACAAAGAGGTACCTAACCTTTAGCGGCTTAGCCGGAGTTTCGTGTATCCCCCAATTCTATGAGAGTCTGTAACAACTACCTTCTAAACCACCGAATGGGAACAAACATGCGCGTACTTATCTCTGGGGCGAGTGGATTAGTTGGAACCGAAGTTGCCCGCCAGCTCACAGAAGCAGGGCACGAACCGCTAAAGCTAGTAAGAAGAGCCGCCAAAGCCGCAAACGAAGTGAGCTGGAATCCCGCTAAGGGAGAGATCGATTCAGAGATTATGGAAAGCGTCGACGCGGTTGTGAACCTTGCGGGAGCAACTACCGGAAAAATCCCCTGGACTGCCAAATACAAAAAAGGGATTGTGGCTTCAAGGCTCGACTCGACAAGAACCCTGGTCACCGCCATCAACCGAGCTGGCAATCCTCCCAAGGTACTAATTAGCGGATCAGCCTCTGGCTTCTATGGCGAAGGTGGCTCCAGCTGGCTGAGTGAGGAATCCCCAAAGGGAGAAGGTTTCTTATCTGATCTTGCTAACAACTGGGAGCAAGAAGCAATCAAGGCCAGGGCCCGCGTGGTGCTGGTTAGAACAACTTTGGTCATGAGTCGTAAAAAAGGTGCCCTCGGTCCCCTGATGCCCCTTCTGAAACTCGGGGTAGGCGGACCAATTGGTTCTGGCAAACAATTCTGGGCCTGGATCAATTTGGTCGATGAGGCAGCTGCCATCATTCACTTGATCAATACCCCAAGCGCCAGTGGCCCCTTCAATCTCACAGCCCCGGAGCCTGCCACCTGCGAGGAGATGATTGTTGGGCTAGGCCAGGCACTTAAGCGCCCCACCTTCTTTAGAATCCCTGAGTTTCTAATGAAGCTCTTTATCGGCGAGGCCGCCGAAGAGCTACTTCTAGTAAGTCAGAAAATGACGGCCAATAAATTGCTGGCTTCGGGCTTTAGATTCCGATACCCAGATTTGCAATCATCAATCGACTGGGTTGTAGCCAAGCAAAAGTGAATCCTGTTTTTTAGGTTTAAGCCAAGATAAGAAAAACCCCACTCTTTCGAGTGGGGTTTTCCTAAAGCAAATGAAAAAGAATTACTTCTTCTTCGCAGCTGGCTTGCGCTTCGCTGGCTTACGCTTTGCAGCTGGCTTTGCAGCGGTAGCTGTTTTCTTAGCAGCTGGCTTGCGCTTCGCTGGCTTACGCTTTGCAGCTGGCTTTGCAGCGGTAGCTGTTTTCTTAGCAGCTGGCTTGCGCTTCGCTGCAGTCTTCTTCGCTGCTGGCTTCTTAGCTGCAGTCTTCTTAGCAGCTGGCTTGCGCTTCGCTGCAGTCTTCTTCGCTGCTGGCTTCTTAGCTGCAG
>JBIJAI010000051.1:0-4541 GCA_044345815.1 Rhodoluna sp.
TTGATGACTCGGTAGACAATACGGCCAGGCGGTTCGCAGCCATTTTCCAAGCAGAGTAAATCTCGTCGTATTCAGAAAGTAGCTTTGCTAAAGCACTGCCCGCGAACTGGTCGAGAGCCTCTCTCTGTGCAGAAGCTGACTTGAGTCTGATTTGATCGGATTGACCATGAACAACAACCAAATGCTCACCGATTTCCGTGAGGACTCCTACCGGCACTGATCTACCGGAAACAGTTGCCTTGGAGCGGCCTTCGGAGGAAATAGATCTAGAAACCAGCAATTCGCCATCTTCTATTTCAACGCCAGACTCCGTGATTCGATCGAGGGCATCCTTGGAAAGCAACCAGCTTCCTTCAACAAAGGCTTGCTCCTGACCTTTTCGAATTGCACTGGCATCTGATCGGGCACCAAGCAGTAACCCAAGGGCGTTGAGAACCATGGTTTTTCCGGCACCGGTTTCTCCAGTTAGAACAGTTAGGCCAGGGCCAAGATCAAGCGTTGCTTCGCTAATGACCCCGAGATCACGAATGCGGATTTGTTCTATCAAGTGCTAGTCCTTTTTAGAATCCGGTCCGCGCCAGCCTTCAACGGGAAGCGAGAATTTTCGCACCAAACGGTCTGTGAAAGGACCCTGACGCAATCGCGCCAGACGAACTGGCTTATCTGATTTTCTAACCTCAACTCGAGCCCCGGCTGGTAGTTCTGTGCTGCGTCTGCCGTCGCACCAAAGCACTCCAGCTCCAGCGGAGCGCTTGAGAACTTCAACAGCAACTAGTGAGTTAGGGCTTATAACTAGAGGTCTTGCAAAAAGAGCGTGCGCGCTAAGTGGAACCATCAATAGCGCATCAACAGAAGGCCAGACAACCGGACCTCCTGCAGAGAATGCATAAGCAGTTGATCCTGTCGGGGTGGAGATTACGATTCCATCGCAACCAAAACTTGATAGCGGTCGCCCGTCTACTTCAACAACTACTTCGAGCATGCGCTCTCTTGCGCTTTTTTCAACGGTTGCTTCATTTAGCGCCCAGGTGCGATAGACCTCTTTACCGTCTAGTTTTACGCTGACATCAAGAGTTAGTCGCTCTTTGACAAGGTAATCCTTGGCTACAACCCTGGCGATTGTTGAGCCAATTTCGTTCTTCTCACTCTCGGCCAAAAAGCCAACATGGCCTAGGTTGATTCCCAAAAGAGGTGTTTGGGAATCGCGGACAAGCTCGGCAGCCTTCAAGATTGTTCCATCTCCCCCGAGCACAACCGCCAACTCTAGATCCGTCTCCTTGGCCTCGTTGCCAAGTTCCAGAACAGATGCCGCGACTTCAGATGAAACGGTCTTGGCGTAGTCAACCATTGCCTGCAGCTGCTGCTGCTCCATCACTGGAGTTATGTCTTCTTTTAGCAAAGCCTCGGCGCATTCCAGAGTTGCCGAAAGAGCTTCCTGGCGCGCGGTATGCGAAACCAGCAGAACAAGTCTCTGATTCGTCATTTACTCTCCCTGGCCAATTGCTCAATTCTCTCAGTCCATTTTGACTGATTTGGGGCCTGTGAAGTACTAATCCAAAGCAAGTACTCAATGTTCCCGTGAGTTCCAGGCAATTCTGATCGCTCTAATCCAAGCATTCCAAGGCCCAGCTCGCGACAACAATCCACAACCTGCTTGATTGCCATAGCCCTAAGTCTGTGGTCCGAGACCACGCCCGAGGCGCTAAGTGATTGTTTTCCAACCTCAAACTGGGGCTTTATAAGTAGTACAAAATCAGATCTAGGGGCCAGTTTGGCCAAGGCTGGAAGAACCAGAGTCAAAGATATAAAGGAAAGATCGGCCACCACCAGGTCAATCTCGAGATTTTCATCTCCAGTTAGTTCTCGAAGTTGTTCTAGAGTCACCTCACGAGCATTGATGCCTTCGAAGGACTGAACCCTTGGGTTGCTTAAAAGTTCAGAAGCAAACTGCTCATGCCCGACATCAATTGCCACAACTCTGGCAGCGCCGTGGCGAAGAAGTACATCAGTGAATCCCCCGGTGGATGCCCCAACATCAAGACATGTCTTGCCAACGACCTCTAATGCACCAAATGCATCAAGGGCACCTTTTAGCTTGAGCCCTGCACGGGATACGTATTCGTCGGCAGCCACAACAGTGATCTCGGCATCCATCGCAACCGACTGACTTGGTTTGGTAATTTCTCTGGTGCCGATAAGCACACGTTTTGCTTTGACTAGGTCGGCTGCGTGACCACGAGATCTTGCAAGACCTCGCTCAACAAGCAATAAATCGATACGTAAATTACTCAGAGTCTTGTGGCCTTGAGTCGGCAATCATGGCCTCTAGCTTCTGGCGGATTACCTCGAAGGCAGCAGGCTGTTGATCAAGTGGCAACTGTCTTGCCTTGGCGATTTCGCCTGATAGATCATCTAGAAGTTCTGACATGCTTTCCTCATTTCCTGGTACCAGCTTATTCGTAAAGTGCGCTCTCAACATCGAGTAAGTGAATCGGTGTTCCGCTCGACCAAATGGTCAGGCATGCAGCCTTTAGGGCATCAAGTGACTTTGGGTCTCCAAAGCTAACGACAACTTTTTCCCCAAGAAGTTCAACCTGTGATTCACCTAACTTGTACCCTCGCTTGGTTTTTATGGGTTCACGGTAAGGGCTCAACAAATCTTTCAAGGTTCCAAGAATGTACCTTGGTCTCGAATCAGACTTTGCCGCAAGCAATTCTTTTCTTGTGGTCACACCTGTCATAACCAGAGCTGAGCCGAGCCCCGCCTTATTCGCACCCAAAACATCAGTATCTAATCGATCACCAACGTAGATTGCACTTTCCGCCTTGAACTCACGCATCGCTGTTTCAAAAATCGCACGCTCTGGTTTACCAGCAACAACCGGCAATTGGCCAACGGCAGTGTGAACGGCAGAGACTAAGGTGCCGTTTCCAGGAGCTATGCCCTTTTCTCTTGGAATAGTCCAGTCTTGATTTGTTGCAACCCACTTAGCTCCGCGTTGAATGCTGTAGCTAGCTTCAGCCAAATCATTCCAACCAACATCAGGAGCGAAGCCTTGAATAACTGCTGCTGGGCCATCCTCACTTGAAGCAACTAGCTCAAAACCAGCTTCAATAACTTTTGACCGGAGCCCGTCGCCGCCAACCACCAAAACTTTAGACCCGGCTGGAATCATGGTCGCCATCAGTTCAACGCCCGCTTGAGCCGAAGAGATGACTTCCTCGGCGGAAAGCTCAAGGCCGAAGCCGCGAAGTTGATCAGCGATAGTTTCGGGTTTGCGAGAGGAGTTGTTGGTGATGTAGCCAACCTTGATTCCGGAATCTCGAATAGCTGTAATTGATGCGACTGCATCGACGATGGCGTTCTCGCCTTCGTAAATCACACCATCTAAATCAAGAAGCAAAGTTTGAAATTGATCGAAAACCTTAGCGTCCACGGGGCGCACTCCTGCCAGCTCGACCTGGTCCATCAAACCCGCGGTTTGGCTTTCCAGCTCCGCGGTTGCCAAGTGGCTTCTTTTCAAACGGAGGCTTGGAAGTTGGGTCAAATTTTGGACGCTCAGCGAATTTTGGAATTTCTATTTCCTCAACTACTTCGAAAACATCTTCAGGCTTTCCAGCCAAGGCAATCTCAGCTCGCTGAGCCAAATCCGTCCATTTCTTCGCATCTGCGCTTCGACCCAGAACTTCAAGGGTGTCCGCGTAAGCGCGAAATAGCGGAGGCGAATAATCAAAAACCTTGGCTGCATTCAATTCTGGAATCTCAAGCTCCGATAAAGCAAGCTCGTTCTCCCCGAGATCCAGCCTTGCTCCGCTGGTCGCAATAGCGAGATTCACTCGAACTGCTGGGCTAAGTGATTTCCGGTCGGCTTCTCTCGACATCTTTAGGGCTCGATCAGGTCGATTCATTCCTCGCTCGGAATCGACAATCAGCGGAAGCTGATCGTTGGAGCCTGAAATTCGTCGGTGAGCCAGTAGCTCACGAAGGGCTAGTGGGTAATCGCCGACTGTGTAGGCAGTTACGCCGACGGTTTCTCGAACCACCGCTATTCGGCCAGCTCTCCGAGCTGCCGACAAGGCGTGCTTATGGGCTAGTTCTGGGTCCTGATCAATAAGTAGCGAGACCATGGCCAGGTGCCTGGCAACCATTTCGGCGTTTTCGGGCGTAAGAGTCTTGAGCTGAACCCGAACCACCATATCAACATCGTTTGGAGTGATTGATTCAGGAATTAGTGGGGATTTTTCGCGATTTGGATCGCGCTGCATCTCAACTCGCTGCTGCCAGATCGGCCGCTCACCCTGATCTTGTCTTTGACCACGACCTAAAGGCGCATCCCTTGGGGACCTTCCGGCTGGACGCTCTGGACGAGAGCGTCTCGTATCGTCATCGGTCATGATCTAATTCTTCCTTAAGTGAAGATAGCCACCAATTAATTGGTGGCTATCTCCTTTAAATTAAGTCCGGCGGTGTCCTACTCTCCCACAAGGTCACCCTTGCAGTACCATCGGCGCAGGAGGTCTTAGCTTCCGGGTTCGGAATG
>JBIJAI010000052.1:0-4529 GCA_044345815.1 Rhodoluna sp.
TTACCCAGCGAACAGGGATTGTCACCCGTATGCGCGCAAGCAAAGATCGCTCGCTAATGGACATGGCGGTTGAAGCTAGCAACGAGGCCATCAAGAAGGCAGGGATTGCACCTTCTGAGATTGAAGCGGTTATCTTTTCCACCATCACGCACCCCTACCAAACCCCCTCGGCTGCAGCGTTGCTTGCAGAACTTGTTGGAGCAAACCCTGCGCCGGCCTTTGACATTTCTGCTGCCTGCGCCGGGTACTGCTACGGGATCGCTCAGGCGGATTCACTAGTGCGTTCCGGCGTTGCAAAGTACGTGCTGGTAGTTGGAGGAGAAAAGCTCACCGACTTTATTGACCCCACCGACCGTTCAATTTCTTTCCTTCTTGGAGACGGAGCTGGCGCTGCGATTGTTGGCCCATCAGATTCTCCAGGCATCTCAAAAAGCGTTTGGGGTTCTGATGGATCGAAGTGGGAAGCAGTTGGAATGACTGGTTCATTACTTGATTTTCGTGATGGCACAGGATCTTGGCCGACGCTGGTTCAGGAAGGTCAAACTGTTTTCCGCTGGGCTGTTTGGGAAATGGTAAAGGTGGCCAAACAAGCACTTGAAGCAGCAGGAATCAAAGCTGATGAGCTGGATGCAATCGTGATGCACCAAGCTAATGAGCGAATCATCGATGAGATGGCAAAGCAGCTAGCGTTGCCTGAGCACGTTGTCGTAGCAAAAGATATCAAGACCTCCGGAAATACATCGGCTGCAAGCATTCCTTTGGCGATGCATGCGCTTTTGGATCAAGGTCAGATCAAATCAGGCGATCTGGCGCTCCAGATAGGCTTTGGGGCCGGTTTAGCCTTCGGAGCGCAAGTGGTGGTTGTGCCCTAAACTTGGGGCTGGTTCAAATAAACATCTCATAAGGAGAAATCGAAATGGCACTTTCAGCAGCAGAAGTACTTGCAGGACTAGCGGAAATCGTAACTGACGAGACCGGTATCGCAATCGATGCCATCGCGCTAGACAAGTCCTTCACCGACGACCTAGACATCGACTCAATCTCGATGATGACCATCGTTGTAAACGCCGAAGACAGATTTGATGTGAAGATTCCAGACGACGAGGTAAAGAACCTGCTTACCGTTGGCGATGCAGTGAACTACATCACTAAGGCGCAAGGCTAAAAACTTTGTTCAAAAAAGTTGTTGTCACGGGAATTGGCGCAACTACGCCACTTGGTGGTGACAGCAAATCAACTTGGGAAAACCTCCTGGCTGGAAAATCCGGCGTATCGACTCTGAACCAAGAGTGGGTTGCCAAGCACGAGCTGCCAGTAACTTTCGCCGGCCAAGCCAAAACCCCAGCTAACGAGGTCCTGAGCTTGCAAGAAGCCAAGCGACTAGATCCATCCAGTCAGTTTGCGCTAATTGCAGCACGTGAAGCCTGGGCGGATGCTGGTTCTCCTGAAGTTAGTCCGGAACGACTGGCTGTTGATTACGCAACCGGCATTGGTGGCGTATGGACACTGTTGGACGCCTATGACGTTCTCAAAGAGCGTGGACCAAGAAGAGTGCTTCCGATGACGGTTCCGATGCTGATGCCAAATGGTCCAGCCGCTGCCATCGGCATGGATATATCAGCCAGAGCTGGTGTTCGCACAGCAGTTTCTGCTTGTGCATCGGGCACAGAGGCAATTGCCAACGCTTTCAACCGCATCAGAAACGGCGAAGTGGATGTTGTCGTGGCCGGAGGCTCAGAAGCTGCAATTCACCCGCTTCCAATTGCCGCATTCGCTGCCATGCAGGCACTTTCCAAGCGCAACGACGCCCCTGAGAAAGCTTCTAGGCCATATGACATCGACCGTGACGGCTTTGTGATGGGTGAAGGCGGTGGTGCGTTAGTTCTTGAAAGCGAAGAGCACGCTCTAGCTAGAGGTGCCAAGATTTATGCCGAGGTTGTCGGTGCGTCGGTCACTTCCGATGCGTACCACATCACAGCCCCGGATCCTGAAGGATCGGCTGCTGCTCGAGCAATGATTGGTGCAATCGAACAGAGTGGTTCTTCAATCTCAGATGTAGCACACATCAATGCTCACGCAACCAGCACCCCAGTTGGTGACATTGCCGAATACAACGCCCTAAAGAGAGTCTTCGGGGATCACTTGTCTAAGATTGCTGTCTCAGCAACCAAGAGCTCCACTGGACATTTGCTGGGCGGTGCTGGCGCGATAGAAGCCATCTTCACAGTTTTGGCTCTTCACGAAAGAACCGCTCCCCCGACAATCAACCTTGATAATCCAGATCCTGCGATTGATTTAGATGTTGTGACAAGCCCCCGAAAGCTAGAGGGGTCGAATATTTTGGCTATAACTAACTCGTTCGGCTTCGGCGGTCACAACGCCGTGGTTGCTTTCCGCTCCACCAATTAGTTCGCGATAATTCTCCAGCTCGTCATCCCAGGCTTGGCCAAGTAATCTTCGAAGCTCGGCTTGAAGTTTGAGCGCATTAGAACCAGCTTTTTCCATCGAGTGCCGAATTTGATTTTCATTAACAACGAGATTTCCTGCCTCGTCAGTTGAGCAGCTAAACATCCCAAGTGCTGGGGTAAAGCTCCATCTGGAGCCTCCGTGAGCCTGCTGATAGATAACCTCAAAGCTAAGTTGCTTGAGGTTCATGAAAGCCGATGCCAGCGTGGCTGCTTCCTCGCCGGTGCACTTCAAGCTGGCAGAAGATCGGAAGATTGTTGGCTTTGACTCATCGGCAACCCAGTTGAGTTTTATGGGAGTTCCGGAAATGCCTGAGAGAGTCCATTCGACATGGGTCAACAAGGAACTAGGCGCGCAGTGGATTAGCACCAGGCCATCAGACATACAATCACCTCCAAACCTAGGTACGTCTTCCCCTACGACCTGTATTTGGTGGTTCTCTAAGGGTAGAGCTGCTGGAGTCAGATGTCAAAAAATCCAACTAGCATATAGAAGCTATGAGCAAACTGTATTTCCGTCACGGAGCCATGAACAGCGGTAAATCAACCGCCCTACTTCAGGCCGCTCACAACTACGAAGAGCGCGGACAGTCCGTATTGCTGGCAAAGCCAGCAGTAGACACTAAAGGGGACACTGCCATACTTTCAAGGCTCGGCGTGGACCGTCACGTTGATTTTCTAGTCACCCCAGAGCTCAATCTTCGAACCGAGTTTCAAAAGCGCTCCAGCTTGCAGCGCGAAGCAACCGGCAAGAGAGTTGCCTGTCTGTTGCTTGATGAGGCACAGTTTCTAACCCGTGAGCAGGTCGATCAAGCTTTGGAAATTGCCGTTTTAGATGATGTCCCGGTACTGGCATTTGGAATCAGAACTGATTTTCTAACCAATGGTTTTCCAGGCTCACTGCGCCTGCTCGAGATAGCTCATAGCTTGGAGGAGCTAAAGACAATTTGCCGTTGCGGTAAGAAAGCTATGTTCAACGGCCGCAAGGTCAACGATGAGTTTGTATTTGACGGAGCCCAGGTGGCAATCGATGGCGACCAAGTCACATACGAGTCGCTTTGCCCATCCTGCTATTTCCGAGAAAAGTCTGCGTTTCAGGGTTGAGAATCAAGTTCTCCGGGGCAAGCTTCTATAACCCGGCAAGCCAAGCATTCGATCAAGAACTCTTTGCTGTGAACGGGCAGGTCGCATCCTCCGGCAGTTTTGATCAAGAAATTGAGCTTCCTCAAGGCTTTGTTTTCCCTGCTTTCCGTGACGGCCACGCTCACCCGGTTTTTGCCGGTCGAGAAGCTGCAGGTCCGGTTGTAACGAAAGCCACGTCCGTATCTGAAATCCAGCAAGTTCTAAGAAACTATCGGAGCGCTAATCCCGACCAAGTTTGGATCGAAGGCGGAGCCTACGACCGATCAATTGTTGAAGGTGGCGTCTTTCTAGCCAGCTGGCTGGACGAGGCAGTATCAGATGTTCCAGTGGTACTTCATGCAAGCGATCACCACACCATTTGGGTAAACAGCAAAGCCCTTGAGCTAATTCCTTCACCGCTTCCCCGGCTGATCTCCGGCTCAATAGATGTTGATGCTTGTGGTATCCCAACCGGAGTTCTCAGAGAACCGCAAGCGATGGCGCTTGTTCTAGATAAAGCTCCAGCAAGAACAATCCAGCAAGAGGTAGCCGCATTGACCTGGGCAGACAAGGTCCTGGCCAAGCAGGGAATAGTTCAGACGCAGGATGCTTGGATCACATCCGGTATGACAGAGATCTATCTGGCTGCGGTTTCTAAAAACGCACTGCTTTTGGATTACAACTTGGCATTCAAGATAGAGCCTCACGAGTGGGTCAAATCAATCGAATTTGCAAAAACGGATCGAGCAAAAGTCATGGCTCTTGGAAGTTCTAAGTTAAGCGCAAAAACCTGTAAATTCTTCGCCGACGGTGTTTTCGGTAGTGGTACTGCCTCAGTCCTGGAACCCTATCTAGACGATGCTCACAGTCACGGAGAGCCCCTTTGGAGCAAGAGCGAGCTAGAAGCAGCTTGCCTAAATGCGGCAGAGGCTGGCTTCCAAC
>JBIJAI010000053.1:0-4398 GCA_044345815.1 Rhodoluna sp.
TAGCAAAGTTGGTTTCGGATCCATGCAACCAGGCTAATAGCGGAGATTGGATTCCAGCGTCTCGAATTAGCTGTGCTTCTTCTAGGTCGGCGGTAGCAAGCATGTCAACGCCGATTGATTCAAGCTTTTTTGAAACTTCGATCATGCCGTGACCGAAAGCATCAGCTTTGACAATGGCCATCACCTTGGCGCTGGTTAGAGATTTGAGTTTCTTGTAATTCGATGCAATTACTTCTAGATCAACTGATATGGTGCGCATCAGGCACCTTCTGCAATCACGTAGGCAATAGCCATCTGGCCATCGTGACTAAGGGAGAGGTGAAGACTGGAAATGCCTTTGTCTAGGACTGTCTTCTCGCTCGAACCGGATAGTTCAAAGCTTGGCTTTCCAAATTCGTCTTTGACGATTTGAACTTCCTGGAATGACAATCCCTGAGCTTTCCCAACGGCTTTCATCAGAGCTTCTTTGGCAGCAAAGCGCGCTGCAAGCGAGTAGCTGTTGAGGGATTTTTCACCGTCAGTGAATAGTCGATCTTTGAGCTTTGGGGTGTTTGTGATCGCCGTTTCGAATCTGGCGACATCGACTAGGTCGACCCCGATTCCAACAATCATTACTCGACCGTGACCGACTTAGCCAAGTTCCGAGGCTGGTCAACATCCAGGCCCTTGGCGTTGGCAAGACCCATCGCAAAAGCTTGAAGTGGGATAACAGTTAGAACAGGTGCCATCAACCAGTTGGTTTCTGGAACAAACCAAACGGTCTCGGCATACTTCGATGCTTCTTTGTCGCCTTCTTCGGCAATTGCAATTACCGTCGCGCCACGAGCCTTGATCTCCTGAATGTTTGAAATCACCTTCGGATGAAGCGGATCGCTCGGTGAAGGCAAGATAACAATCACTGGCTGACCTTCTTCGATAAGTGCGATCGGGCCGTGCTTGAGCTCGCCAGCAGCAAAACCTTCAGCGTGGATGTACGCAAGCTCCTTAAGCTTTAGAGCACCTTCCATAGCAACTGGGAAACCAACGTTTCTTCCAAGGAACAAAACAGTTTTGGCATCAGCCATCTTGGTAGCAAGAGAAGTTACTTGATCCAGTGAAGCCAAAACTTCAGTGACCTTGGCTGGAAGCTTTAGCAGCTCCTTGCCTAACTCTGATAGCTCGGATGCCGCAAGTGACTTTCTTCCGGTTGCAAGGAAAAGTGCCAGCAGGTAAACAGCAGTCATCTGAGCAGTTAACGCCTTAGTGGAAGCTACCGCAACCTCAGGGCCTGCGTGGGTATATAAAACAGCATCAGATTCGCGAGCCAAAGTGGCGCCCTGGGTATTGCAAATAGCCATGACTTTGGCGCCTTGTTCCTTAGCGTAACGGGTTGCCATGAGAGTGTCCATGGTTTCACCGGACTGGCTAATGGCAACAATCAAAGTGTTTGGGGTCAAGATTGGATCGCGGTAACGGAACTCGTGAGCTAGCTCAACTGAAACCGGGATCTTTGCCCACTTCTCAATTGAGTACTTAGCAATTTCACCGGCATAGCTGGCTGTGCCGCAGGCCACCACAATAATCCGATCGATTGCCAACAGATCTTTGGCGTCTAGGCCGTCAATTTCTGGAAGAGTGACCATTCCCTCGGAATTAATGCGACCCATAAGTGTGTCAGCAACTGATTGTGGCTGGTCGGCAATTTCTTTGGCCATGAAAGATGGCCAGCCGCCCTTGGAAGCTTGCGACGCATCCCAGTCGATTGTGAATTCTTTCGAATCGACCTTGTGTCCATCAAATCCTTGAATCTCAACTCCGCTTGGACGGAGAATAACAATTTCATCCTGGCCAACTGAGATTGCACGCTTGGTGTGCTCGACAAAAGCTGCAACGTCAGATCCAAGGAAGTTCTCGCCTTCGCCAATTCCAATAACCAACGGGGCGTTCTTGCGAGCAGCAAGAATCAAATCAGGAAAGTCCTCATGAATTACCAGGATGGTAAATGCACCGTGAAGGCGATTTACAACCTTGCCGAATGCTTTGACTAGGTCCTTGGAGACCTCGTATTCTTTAGCAATCAAGTGAGCTGCAACTTCGGAGTCGGTTTCGCTGGCAAATGTTGTTCCAGCATCCAGTAGCTCTTGCTTTAGTTCCGAGAAGTTTTCGATGATGCCGTTATGGATAAGTGCGAGCTTGCTGGCAGATCCACCAAGGTGGGGATGAGCATTTTGGTCAGTTGGCGCACCGTGGGTTGCCCAACGAGTGTGACCGATTCCTATTCTTGCCTCGGCAATCGGGTGAGCTTTGATGTCGGCAACTAGGTTGTCGAGCTTGCCGGCTTTCTTGCGAGTAGCAAGGTGACCGTCGCTAATAACAGAGATACCAGCAGAGTCGTAGCCTCGGTACTCCAGCCGACGCAAACCACCCAGGAGAACATCCTGGGTTGATTTAGGTCCTACGTAGCCGACGATTCCGCACACCCTACTAATTTACGGCAGAATGGCTTGTTGTGAACGTTCCCGGCTCCGCTAACAGCAAACAAGGCGTCAACCCAACCCCTTTTGTTGAAATTTCCCGTGCTGATTGGGCCGAACTTGGAAATGCCACTGAGCTTCCACTAACCGAAGCTGAAATCTCACAAATTCGAGGACTGGGAGACTTCCTGGATATCAAAGAGGTGCGAGAGGTTTACCTTCCTCTTTCTCGATTTCTAAACATCTATGTTTCCGAGTACTCCAAGCTTCACCGAGCAACCAGCGACTTCCTCGGGGAGCGAAGTGCAAAGGTTCCGTTTGTAATCGGCATCGCCGGATCGGTTGCCGTCGGTAAATCAACAATCTCTCGGTTGCTTCGAGAATTGCTAGCCAGGTGGGAGGGAACACCAAGGGTTGCATTAATCACGACCGATGGATTTTTGTACCCAAACGCAGAACTTGAGAAACGTTCTCTTATGCACCGCAAAGGATTCCCCGAGTCCTACGACCGGTTAGCGCTATTGAACTTTGTGGCTGATATCAAAAGTGGAAAAGAAAATGTAACCGCTCCGGTTTACTCACATCTGACATACGACATAGTCCCGGACAAGTTTGAAACTGTTAGCTCTCCAGATGTTGTAATAATCGAAGGGCTAAACGTACTTCAGTCCCCCGGTGCCGACCAAGAAACTACACTGAGTGATTACTTTGATTTCAAGATTTATGTGGATGCAGCAACCGAGAACATCTCCAAGTGGTTTCTTAACCGCTTTCACGAACTGCGCGAATCTGCCTTCACTAATCCCGAAAGCTACTTCCATCGCTACGCGGAAATGCCGCTAGATCAAGCACTGAATCGAGCTAACGAGATCTGGAACACAATAAATCTTCCAAATCTGACAGAGAACATCTTGCCAACTAGATCGCGAGCAACTTTGGTTTTGAAAAAAGGCGATAAGCACGCCGTGGAAAGTGTTCTACTAAGAAAGCTTTAGTTCGCGCTCAACTACCCGAGCGATCCGCTCGGCCCAGCTCTGTGCCGTGCCTGATTCCATAGCTTCCACCATGACTCGAACCAAGCTTTCGGTTCCAGAGGCTCGAAGTAGCACTCTTCCGTTTTCGCCCAAGTCAGATTCTGCTTCGCGGACTATTTTTTGTAATTCTGTGTTGGATTCAACTGCGTCTTTGTTTACTCCTGAGACATTCAGCAATACCTGCGGGTAAACCTTCATCGCCTGCGCTAGTTCTTTCAGGCTCTTGCCCGTGGCTGCTAACTGGGCAGCTAGCTGAAGGCCAGTCAAGATTCCATCACCGGTGGTTGCAAAGCGCGAAAAGATAAGGTGTCCGGACTGCTCGCCGCCGAGAGTGTATCCGCCTTCGCGGATTTGCTCCAGAACGTAGCGGTCACCTACTTTGGTTTCAATCATTTCGATACCGGCTTGCTTCATCGCCAAGCGAAGGCCTAAGTTGCTCATCACTGTTGCAACCAAGGTGTTGCGGGCTAGATCGCCTCGCTCCTTTGCAGCAAGTGCCAAGATCGCCATTATCTGATCGCCATCAACTACTGCACCTGTGTGATCAACGGCCAAGGTTCGATCGGCGTCGCCATCGTGGGCAATTCCAATGTCGGCTTTGTGCTCAACAACTGCAGCTTGCAGTGCTCCCAAATGAGTTGATCCGCAGCCCTGGTTGATGTTGTGTCCATCCGGGTCGTTTCCTATAACGATTACGTTCGCACCGGCGTCCTTGAACGCTTCGGGAGAAACCGCACTCGCCGCACCGTTAGCGCAATCCAGAACAACGGTTATGCCCTTGAGGTTGTTTGGAAGTGTTCCAAGAAGGTGAACCAGGTAGCGATCTTCAGCATCGGCGAAGCGCTGGACGTGGCCGATCTCTGTTCCAACCGGTGATAAAGGAGTTTGCGTTAGGGCTGCTTCAATTTGAT
>JBIJAI010000023.1:0-14075 GCA_044345815.1 Rhodoluna sp.
AAGGTTTCCACCCAGCTTCTGGACTGCTGCACGCCACCCGGTGTGGGTGCCAGCTCCGCTTGGAATGAAACTACTCATTTAGTCGACTACCTCTCTGTAGCTATTTAGGTTGAGTTGCACTCATAACAAAGATCTCGACTGGAACAAATACTCTTCCGGCCTCTAACTTTGTTTCCTCGAGTGCAAAAGCACTCGAAGCTTTTTTGACGGTTGTAATCATGCGAGTACAACCTCAATTCCTTTTTCGGTCAGCGCTTCAACATGCGCTGGATCAGCATCGACATCTGTAACGAGACGGTCGATGTTTTCAAAATCGGCAAACAATGCTGAGTAACTTGAACCGAACTTCGAATTATCGGCAAGCACGATTGTCTCGGTAGCATTTTGAATCATCATTTTCTTCACCGCAGCTTCGTCTGGGTCTACAGTTGTAAATCCAGATTGCAGGTCAATTCCATTCGCGCCCAAGAAAGAAATCTGAGCTTTGTAAGTCTTCAGGTCATCAACAGTCTTGGACCCAACAGCGCTAAGAGTAGTTGATCGAATTCGTCCGCTTAGGAAGAAAAGTGGCGTAGTGGATTCTCCGATTCGACTTGCGAGAGTAATTGAATTTGTGACAACCATAAGCTGTGGTCGGTTCCGAAGAAACTCGCCTAGAAATTCTGTGGTGGTTCCACCGTCAACAAAAATGCATCCCTCTTCAGGAATGTATTGCGAAGCGATCTGAGCAATGCGAAGTTTTTGCTCTGGGTTTCTTCCCTTGCGCTCAGGAAAAGTGAATTCGTGTGAGTAGCGGCTAGCCGCAATCGCTCCACCATGGACTCGACGAAGCAAGCCCCTTCTTTGAAGAACATCTAGATCGCGCCTGACAGTTTCAACGGCAACGTTTAGTTTTCCGGCGGCAGCCAGGGCATCAATTCGCCCATCGAGTTTTGACCACTCGACTAGCTGCATGCGACGTTCTTCAGCGAGCATCTGCATCCTGTCCGAATCTGCCTGATTCTGTTGCTTTATGACTGATTTTCAGACAAAGTAGCAGACTTTTAAGGCAATTTGTGCCAAACAGGCGATTTCGGGCGAAAAAAGCTGAAAAATTATGGGCCAGTTGTTGTGGATTCCCGCAATCTCTGGTCCTGGACCAGCCGCCACCACAAAAACACAGCAAAACCCGCAAAAAGGCCCCATTCCACGGCATAGAACAGGGTCAGCCAATTCACCTGAGTTCCTGCTTGTTGGGGAGGCAGGTCGATGGTCTCTAGGCCAAGGCCTGGATCGGCATCCAGAGCTAGGAAGCCCGCGAAGCTGGAAACTGGCTCCTCGGAATAAAGGTTTACAAGTTGTGCCAACGAAAGCGAGCCAAAAAGATAGGGCTTGTTGGCATCAACAGTTCCTACAGGGGCTTCGGTTTGGAGGTACCGACCGGTCGATTCAAGAAATGCCTGCGGCAACATCGACTCTTGTAATTCGACCCTGGCTTTCTCAACAGTTTCCAAACTTTCAGAAAAACCAATTACAACTGTCAACGATGCGGTGCTGTCGTTATCGGATAGCAGTACACCTGAGTTACCGATCAACCAGTAGCCGGCAGCAATTTCTTCATCTAACTGCTGCAAACGATTTGAAACTATGTAGAGATTTGATTGATCCAACATAATGTTGGCCGAAACCAATACGTTGGCTACTTCTGCTGTAAGTGCAGCACCAGGGGTAGCTATCTGATTTAGAACAAAGACTTGCTCGTTTTGTTTCTCAGGTTCGACCACAGTGAAAGTGCGCTCTAGTTGCCACTGGCCAAGAAGAGCGAAAACAACCGCCACCGCCAGAGCGAATAAAAGTCCGCCAATCCACTTGGGTCTTCTCGCCACCGAAAAGAAAGTTGGCTGCGTCATTAGCTCTTGTGATATGGAGCCAGCACAACTTCAACCCGCTGGAATTCCTTTAGGTCGGAGTAGCCTGTGGTTGCCATTGAACGAGCTAGAGCTCCAACAATGTTTGTCACACCGTCTGCGGAAGTTGATGGTCCGGTAAGAATCTGCTCAAGACTTCCGTTGTGTCCAACTTGAACGCGGTTTCCGCGTGGTAGCTCTTGGTGGTAAGCCTCTGCTCCCCAGTGCCAACCGCGACCTGGTGCATCTTTAGATCTGGAAAGAATCGAGCCAATCATCACAGCGTCCGCTCCGCAGGCAATTGCCTTGACGATATCTCCCGAAGTGCCAAGGCCACCATCGGCAATTACGTGTACGTAGCGACCTCCGGACTCGTCCATGTAGTCCCGTCTAGCCCCCGCCACATCAGCAACGGCGGTGGCCATAGGGGCATGGATGCCAAGTACGGCGCGGGTGGTTGTGGCCGCTCCCCCTCCAAAACCAACCAGAACACCGGCTGCTCCAGTTCTCATCAGGTGAAGTGCGGCGGTGTAGTTGGCAGCTCCTCCAACAATCACTGGTACATCTAGCTCGTAGATGAACTTCTTCAAATTCAGTGGCTCGGTTTCTTTAGCCACGTGCTCGGCAGAAACGGTAGTTCCGCGAATCACAAAAATGTCAACGCCGGCTTTTAGAACCACATCAGCAAACTGCGCGGTGCGCTGCGGTGAAAGTGCTCCTGCAACAACTACTCCACCGGCACGGATCTGAGCGATGCGATCACGAATCAGCTCTGGCTTGATTGGCTCCGAGTAGATCTGCTGCATACGCAATGTTGCATCAACGTCCGAAAGCTTTGAGATTTCCTCTAGCAACTTTTCTGGCTCGTCATACCTAGTCCAAAGGCCCTCGAGATCTAAAACACCAAGTGCTCCGAGCTTGCCCATTTCAATTGCGGTAGATGGAGACACAACCGAGTCCATTGGCGCTGCCAAAATCGGCATCTTGAATTCGTAGGCATCGATTGACCAAGCGGTTGATACGTCTTTTGGATCGCGAGTTCTCCTGGTTGGAACAATGGCGATGTCGTCGAAGGCGTAAGCGCGCTTGGCGCGCTTGTTTCTTCCAATTTCAATTTCAGTCATGGTTTTTTCCTAGCGAGTGCCGTAGTTGGGAGCCTCGATGGTCATCTGAACATCGTGAGGGTGAGACTCCTTGAGTCCTGCTGCAGTGATGCGAACAAACTTGCCCTTGAGTTGAAGTTCAGGAATGGTCTCTCCACCGACGTAGCCCATCGAGGCACGAAGGCCTCCGATTAGCTGGTGGGTGACCGATGCAACAGAGCCACGGTAAGGAACTCGGCCTTCGATACCCTCTGGAACCAGTTTGTCTTCGCGAAGCACATCGTCCTGGAAGTAGCGGTCTTTGGAGTAGCTCTTGGCCTCGCCGCGGGACTGCATAGCTCCAAGCGAGCCCATGCCGCGGTAGGTCTTGTACTGCTTGCCACCAACGAAGGTGATCTCCCCCGGTGCCTCATCGGTACCTGCCAATAGCGAGCCGATCATCACAGCGTTCGCTCCAGCAACCAGGGCCTTTGGAATATCTCCTGAGAACTGCAATCCGCCATCGGCGATGATTGGAACACCAGCTGGTTTGCAAGCAAGGCTTGCTTGGTAGACGGCGGTGATTTGTGGAACGCCAACTCCTGCAACAACACGTGTTGTGCAAATAGATCCAGGACCTACTCCAACCTTCACACCATCTGCTCCAGCATCGACCAAAGCTTGGGCGCCTTCGCGAGTTGCAACGTTTCCGCCAATTACATCTACGTTTTTTGCAAATGGTTCGGCTTTTAGCTTTGCAACCATTTCTAAAACTGCTTTGTTATGCCCGTGAGCGGTATCAACAACCAAAATATCTACACCGGCATCAACCAAGGCCATGGATCTTTCCCAGGCGTCTTGGCCGACTCCAACCGCTGCTGCTACGAGCAAGCGACCGCTGGAATCTTTTGAAGCCAGCGGGTACTTCTCGCTCTTGTCAAAATCTTTTACGGTGATTAGTCCTCGAAGTTTTCCTGCATCATCAACAAGTGGCAGTTTCTCGATGCGGTGCTGAGCAAAGATTGCAATCGCATTTTCAGGTCTGATTCCAACCGGAGCGGTGATCAGCGGCGATGGAGTCATGATGTCCTTGACCAAGGTGGTGGTTCTTTGAACATCCAGTACAAACCGCATGTCGCGGTTTGTCACAATTCCAAGTAGCAGCCCATCTTCATCGATAACTGGAAGACCGGAGACTCGGAAAGTTCGGCAAAGGTCATCAACTTCTTGGATGGTGGCAAGAGGACCGATGGTGACCGGGTGGGTAATCATTCCAGCCTCTGACCTCTTTACTAGGTCAACCTGGGCGGCCTGGTTTTCAAGGGAGAGGTTTCGGTGCAGGACACCGATTCCACCCTGTCGGGCCATGGCGATAGCCAATCTGGCCTCGGTGACGGTATCCATGGCTGAGGAAAGCAGGGGGATGTTGATTTCGACCCTTTTGGTCAGCCTGGTGCGGGTTGAGACTTGGGATGGAACTACGTCGGATTCGCCAGGCAGAAGAAGGACATCGTCGTAGGTCAAGCCCACTAGGCCAAAGGGATCTGTCTGGGCCATTGGATGCCTCACTTGTGCATAAATAAAGGGTGAATGAGTCCATTCTAGCTTTTTGGGACCCCTAAAGATACTGGTAGTCTTTCCCAAATACCACTTACGTGGTGCAAAACTCACTGATGAGTCGGAGGATTCATGACGTTGGCTTCAAAAGCCCAAACCGCGATGGTTAAAACCTTGGTTTTCACTGTGCTTAGTGGCCTATTTCTTGCAGGTTCCCTAGCCCTGGCTTCTCCAGCATCCGCAGAAGAGGCCCCGGCGGGAAGCGAAAGTGAATCCAATCTCGTTGTTTCAGGGACCCTAATTGCTGATGGAGTTCGCTTATCTGGTGTCAGCGTGCGAGTTGTTGGAGCGGGCATAGATGAAACTGTCCAGTCTGACGAGTCTGGAAAGTGGGAAGTGCCAGTTCCAGCCAAAGCGGACTACACAATAACCCTTGATGTTTCATCCTTGCCTTCGGGTGTCGACTTAGTCGATGCGGCTGGGTCAGAGCTCAGTGTTAAGGAGGCGGATTGGCTAACTCCTACTGCGACGAGAAACTTTAGATTCGTCGGTGCTGAGGTTCAGACAGCTTCGCTTACTGACCAAATCTTGCAGCGCCTTGTGGCGGGTTTGATCTTCGGAGCACTTCTTGCTCTGGCGTCAGTGGGCCTAAGTCTTATCTTTGGAACTACCGGCTTGAGCAACTTTGCTCACGGTGAAGCCGTCACTCTCGGTGGAATAACAGCTTGGGTGGCAGGTACCCTCTTTGGGATGCCCTTCCCTGTGGTAATCATTATGGGTCTGGCGGTTGGCGCGCTAAGCGGTTATCTGCAGAATCAATTCTTGTGGACACCCCTTCGAAACAGGGGAACCAAAATTGTTCAGATGATGATCGTAAGCATCGGACTCTCAATTGTGATTCGCTACATTTACCTATTCTTTATCGACGGAACTACCAAGAGCTATACCGGTGGATTGGCCAGCGTTATTGTGGTCGGTCCAGTTCGACTAACCCAAGGTTCTCTTTTGACTTTCTTTATGGCGATTGCAGTTCTTGTCCTGTTTGCCTTGTTCCTTACAAGGACAAGAGTTGGCAGGGCTACAAGGGCAGTTTCCGACAACATCAGCCTGGCTGAGGCTTCCGGTATTGACTCGGGAAAAATCATCCAGATTGTTTGGATTCTAGGAAGCGCCCTAGCTGCTTTGGGTGGCATTTTGCTTGCCCTGTATCGCCAGGTCTCTTGGGCCATGGGCTTCGAGATCTTGCTTTTGATATTCGCCGCGGTGACCCTAGGTGGCTTGGGCTCAGCTTACGGCGCGCTGCTAGGTTCTTTCATTGTTGGAATTCTTGTTGAGCTCTCTGCTTTGATATTGCCGCCGGACCTAAAGTACGCATCGGCATTGTTCTTGATGATCATCGTTCTGATCTTCCGTCCGCAGGGAGTCCTTGGGGCAAAGCAGAGGGTGGGTTAGGTAATTTATGGACTTTCAAAACATTCTGTTCAATGCCCTGAACGAAATTCTTAGCCCAACCACAGCGGCTTACGCACTGGCAGCCATGGGTCTAGCTGTGCACTTTGGGTACACGGGCTTGCTCAACTTTGGTCAGGCTGCATACATGTTGGTTGGTTCTTATGCCTTCGCAATTGCGACCATTTCTGGTTGGCCATTCTTTGGAGCACTTGCACTGAGTATCGTGCTCTCACTGGTGCTGACAGTAATCCTAGGAATTCCAACTCTTAGGTTGCGGGCCGATTATTTGGCCATTGTGACAATTGGGGCCGCGGAAATCCTCAGATACATCGTCACAACAACTGGTATGTCTGAAATCACGGGTGCATCTGAGGGCCTTTCTGGTTTCAAGGGCACATTTGAACAGCTCAATCCAATCCCAGTTGGCACCTATGACTTAGGGATCATCGTTATCAACGAATACGACTTGTGGCTGCGAATTACCGGTTGGAGCCTAGTTGCGCTTGTTGCACTATTGCTGTTCCTTCTAATGAGAAGCCCTTGGGGCCGTGTACTCAAAGGCATTCGTGAAGATGAAGATGCCGTTAGAAGCCTCGGAAAGAACGTTTTCGTTTTGAAGATGCAGGCCCTAGCTATCGGTGGTGTGTTGGGCTCACTGGCAGGAATCTTGTTTGTTCTTCCAAGATCCGTTCAGCCTGGAAACTACGCAACCACACTGACATTCTTTGTTTGGACAATTCTTTTGCTGGGCGGTGCTGCGACGATTCTTGGTCCCGTTCTTGGGGCAATGACCTTCTGGGTGATTTTGTCCCTGACCCAAGGAATTTTGTTCGGACTAGTTGACTCAGGAATCATCACCTTCATGAGCGTCACCCAGGTTGGTCAGATTCGATTTATGCTCGTGGGCCTACTTCTGATGCTGCTGGTCATATATCGACCCCAAGGAATATTGGGTAATAAGAAGGAGATGTCTTTCGGTGTCTAAGGTAGCTAAGGCAACTCAAAAATCCTTGATTGGAGATCTGAAGCCCGTCCCAGGAGTCAAGAAGGTTGATCCTATTCTTGTGGCCGACGGTGTATCTAAGCGATACGGCGGCCTTCAGGCCATTGATGTGGCGCACGTAGAAATTCCTAGGAATGCAATCGTTGCGCTAATCGGCCCAAACGGTGCAGGTAAGACGACTTTGTTTAACATTCTTACTGGATTCGAAACAGCGGACTCTGGCGACTGGTCGTTTGACGGCAAACCGCTTAGGGGTAAAGCTCCTCACCTCCTTCCAAAAATGGGTATGGTTCGAACTTTCCAGCTGACCAAGGTTCTTGGTCTGCTGACCGTGATGGAAAACATGAAGCTGGCTTCTCTAAAGCAGACCGGCGAGAAGCTTCTGGCATCATTTTTCCCATTCCTTTGGAATGGTCAAGACAGGTCACTGGAACTTGAGGCTACGGACATCTTGAAGCGCTTCAAGCTCTACGAGAAGAGGGCTGATTTTGCAGCTGGACTATCGGGTGGTCAAAGGAAGCTGTTGGAGATGGCTAGAGCTCTAATGACTCACCCTCAGCTGATCATGCTTGATGAGCCGATGGCCGGAGTGAACCCAGCTTTGACCGAGTCTTTGTTGGATCACATTATTGATTTGAAGAAAGAGGGTATGACCGTGCTGTTTGTCGAGCACGATGTTGCCATGGTTAGAAAAATATCTGACTGGGTAATTGTTATGGCCGAAGGAAAGATTGTTGCAGAGGGTCTGCCAGATCAAGTGCTAAAGGAATCAGCCGTTATCGATGCCTACCTTGGTTCTCACCAGGATAGCGACCTTGGATTAGCCACCGGAAGAATTACACTTCCATCGGCTGCTAAGGCCAAATCAACTAGGAGTGAGAAATAATGCCTAAAGATGCGCAACCAGTAATTGTCACCGACGAGTTAGTTGCCGGCTACTTACCGGGAGTGAACATCCTTAATGGTGCGAATATGTACGCAAACAAGGGTGAACTAATCGGAATCATTGGCCCCAACGGTGCTGGAAAGTCAACTCTGCTAAAGGCCATATTCGGTCAAGTCCAGATTCGATCCGGATCAATTGAACTAAACGGGAAGAACATAACTGGGCTGAAAGCAAACAAACTTGTCAGCGCAGGTGTTGCGTTCGTTCCTCAGACCAACAACGTTTTCCCTGGGCTTACAGTTGAAGAAAACCTTCAAATGGGTGTTTTTCAAAAGCCAAAAGAATTCAGCGCTCAGCTTGATGTTGTAATTCAAATTTTTTCGGAGCTGAAAAACAGACTGGGTCAAAAAGCTGGGTCCCTTTCCGGAGGAGAGCGCCAGATGGTTGCAATGTCTAGAGCGCTAATGATGGACCCAAGCGTTATCTTGCTTGATGAGCCCTCGGCTGGACTTTCGCCAATGCTTCAAGACTCTGCATTCGTGAGAGTTTCAGACATCAACAAAACTGGTGTGACTACCATAATGGTCGAGCAGAATGCTCGCAGGTGTCTTCAGATTTGCGACCGTGCCTACGTTCTAGACCAGGGAAAAGTTGCCTACTCGGACACAGGCCGAAACTTACTCGTGGACCCAAAGGTCATCGAGCTATACCTTGGTTCCCTTGGAGCTTAATTCGTTGTAAAGAAAACCCCCAGCCGATTAGGCTGGGGGTTTTCTTTTTGCTTCTTTTGGTAATTAGTTCAGCTGACCGAACTCTACCTCTAGAGGTGCATAGGTGTTGTCCTTACCGTACTGGTAAATACCAACGTATGCCTCTGTTGGGTCACCGTTCTCGTCGAAGGTGATTGGACCAGAGCGGCCATCGTAATCGATGTCCTCACCGGCTGCTAGTAGGTCTGCACACTCCTGGAAAGCGGTGCACTTAGTACCATCGCGGGAAACAGCCTGAAGGTTAGCAGCAATAACGCTTCCCTCAGATGATCCACCAGCAACGGCAGCTAGGGCCATTAGCATGATCGCGTCGTATGACTCGTTAGCGTAGCTGAAGTCGGTTAGCTCGGCGTTGATGCCTAGTAGCTCACCCTTCTGCTCGTCAGTTGCTAGAACACCTGGAAGGGTTCCAACGGCACAGTTAATGATTCCTGCTTCGAAGTCTTCCTGGTAGCCAGCAAGGTTTCCGTCAACGAAGTAGATCTTGCTACCATCGAAGCCCTTTGTTCCAGCAAGCTCAGGAATGATTACCTTGGTCTCGTCGAAAGCAATAAGCAAGATTGCGTCAGGAGTTGCAGCAAGAACTTCGTCAATCTGAGCTGACAAGATGCTGTCGCCCTGGTTGAATGTAGCGGCTGCTACAACTTCTCCGCCAGCTGCTTCAATAGCAATCTTTGCGTTGTCATAAAGACCAATTCCATATGCATCGTTTAGGTATAGAACACCAACACGGTTGAAACCGTCTCCGGTGATTCTGTTACCAATAACACGGCCCTGAAGAACGTCTGAAGGTGCGCTTCTGAAGTAGAAGCCGCCATCTGCATAGTTTGTGAAGTCAGGTGAAGTGTTAGCTGGTGAGAAGTGAACGACCTTAGCTCCAGTTACCTGGTCAATGAAGGTCTTTGAAACACCAGAAGAAGCTGCTCCAAGGATTCCGGAAACGCCCAAGCTTAGAAGCTCAGTTGCCGACTGTGTTGCGATGTCGGTTGTGGTGTCTCCAGAGTCACGGTGCAGGATCTCTACGTTTCCGCCAAGCACACCGGCTGCGGAAGCGTTGATCTCGGCAACAGCCAAGTCAGCTCCAGCAATTTCAGGTGGGCCGAGGAAGGCAAGTGAACCAGTGATTGGAAGGATTGAACCTAGAGTCAAAGTGACTTCGCGGTCAAGTGCCTCTGCTGGTGCAACTGCTGTTGGTGTAGTCGCTGTTACTGCATCTGGACCACAAACCTCATCGGCTCGTGAGTTACCTGAAGCGGTAGAGCCACCAGTTGCCGCGCAACCTGAAAGAACCAATGCAGCAATAGCAAGTGTTGCTACGGCAGCTGCGGTCTTTCCGGAACGAGGCGATAATGAAAATGAGCTCATTTTTCTCCTTAATTAATGGATTTGGAGGCCCTGCCAAAGTGCGCAAAGCCCCACACCCTCAACTATAGTTTGAAGGTTTCTAAATGCACCCTGAAGATTCGGGGTCCGTAGGCCCGAAGTCGTGACAAGGGCACGGAATTCGCACATTTAGTACAAAAATAAGGCCTATTCTGCGAAAAAAGGCCTAAATTTTGCGAATTCCGAAGATAAACTGCTCAATTTGGTTAATGTAACAATTGGGTTAATTCGAAATCAGGCCCTTACTGGCCCTCAGGCAACCGGGGCCACGAGCTTGGATCGGTTCCGAAGCTGCCTGAGGGCATCAAAGGACAGGATCGAAAGCGCAAACCAGACCATCGCAAAACCTAACCATCTAGCAGCCGGCATCGGTTCCTGAAAAACAAGGAGCCCAATCAAAAACTGAAGCGTTGGCGTCAGGTACTGCATGAAGCCGATGTAGCTAAGCGGAACCCTCTTGGCTGCCGCCCCAAATAGCAACAAAGGAATGGCTGTCAAAACTCCGTAGGCTGCCAGTCCAAGAGATGGCACTAACCCTGCGTAGCCAAATTGAATCTGCATCATTCCCGCTAGAACTACAAGCTGAATGATTCCCAACGGCAGGAGCAAAGTGGTTTCCACCGTAAAGCTATTTAGCGCAGAAACTTTTCCACCCAGGCGGTTTTTGGCAAGCCCATAGATTCCAAAAGACAGTGCAAGGGTGAGGGCAATCACCGGAGGCTGCCCGTAGTTGAATGTCAAAATCAAAACAGCAACGCCACCGAGTCCAACTGCTACCCATTGCAGGACATTGAGTTTTTCCTTTAGGAAAATTGTTGCCAGAGCAATTGTAACCAGCGGATTTATAAAGTAGCCAAGAGATGCTTCAAGCACGTGGTTATCAGCAACTGCATAAACGTAAACCTGCCAATTGATGTAGATCACAACTGCAGCAAGTGAAATCCAAAGCAGTTGCTTTGGTTGTTTGAAAACGGAAAGGTACTCGGAGAACTTTCTAGTTAGCAAAATCACAGCTAAGCCAAAAGCAAATCCAAAAATTACTCGCCAAACCACAATCTCAAATGGGTCAGCAAACGAGAGCATTGCGATTACAAGTGGGAAACTTCCCCAGATCAGGTATGCCGAAAGACCGTAGCCAATGCCTTTGGTCTTTTCGTTCACAACCTAAATCTAGGGGTTAAAGCTAAAACCCCAAGCCCGTTAGGACTTGGGGTTTTATAAAAAGGAATTACTACTTGGTGACGATAGCTAGTACATCGCGGGCTGAAAGTACTAGGTACTCTTCGCCGTTGTACTTTAGCTCGGTGCCACCGTACTTTGAGAAGATCACTGTCTGACCAACTGCAACATCAACCGGGATGCGGTTGCCCTTGTCGTCGACGCGACCTGGACCAACAGCGATAACCTCGGCCTCCTGTGGCTTTTCCTGAGCGGTGTCAGGGATTACAAGCCCTGAGGAAGTAACCTGCTCGGCAGCCATTGGGCGGACAACAATACGATCTTCAAGCGGCTTGATTGAAACCGACATTATGACCTCTTCTTTGCGTTAGATAAGTTTTAGGTGATTAGCAATCTCGAGGCGAGAGTGCTAACGACAACATTAGCACGCCCCGCGGGCTCTAGCCAAGGGCCCTGGTTGGTAGCCTCTAACAGTGGAGCGCGAGGACTTTGTAAGGCTTGCCGGCAGTGCCGGCCAGGCTCTTTTGGCCCAAATTGACTACTCCTCAACCACCGATGTTCTGGCCCTGGTTGCAAAGCTCCGATCCGATGGCCACGACCCCGCCACCGTGGCGGCGGTGCTAACCCAAGCCAAACTCCGAAAGAGGGGCCAAGCCAAATTCGGAGAATTTGCCAGCCAGATGCTCTTTACTGAGGCCGGCCTTGAACAAGCGTCCCGGCTAAAAGTTGCAGCCTTGCACGCTGGCCGCTTCCGCTCAGCCGGAATTTCCGAAGTTGCCGATCTAGGCTGCGGCATTGGGGCTGAGTCCATGGCATTTGCCTCTCTAGGTATCAACGTGCACGCCTTCGAGCTTGATGAAGTTACGGCTGCAGTTGCCACCTACAACCTCGCTCCTTTTGAAAACGTAAAAGTCGAAATAGCTGACGTTGAGCAACTGGACCTATCCCAGTTTGAGGCCTTGTTTTTTGATCCTGCAAGAAGAGAGCTCCACGGGCCAAAGAAAGCCACAGCCCAAAGACACTTTGATCCAGCCAACTACTCACCGAATTACAACTTCTGCATCGAAAAAGCCAAAACTAAACCAACCGGAATCAAACTCGGGCCCGGTCACGATAAGAAACAAATTCCAGAGGGAACAGAAGCCCAATGGATATCGGTTGATGGAGATTTAGTTGAGATGGGCTTGTGGTTTGGAAAAGTTGCACGCGATAACATAACGCGCTCTGCACTTTTGCTAGATGATAAAGGCAAACATGAAATCACCTCTACGCAAACCGATAGTGCAAATGCGGAACTAGGAGAACTCGGTGCTTACATTTACGAGCCAGATAACTCTTTGATTAGATCAAGGCTCATTGCAGATTTTGCTGAGCCGTTGGGTTTGAAATTGATTTCTCCCGAAATTGCTTACCTGAGCTCGAATGATTTAATCTCATCCCCTTGGCTCAAGGGATACAAGTTAATCGACAACTTGGTCTTCGATCGCAAGAAGCTAAAGGCTTACGTGCGGGAAAACAACATCGGAATTCTTGAAATCAAAAAGCGCGGCAGCGACATTTCTCCTGAGGAACTTCGTAAGCAACTAGCCCCTAAAGGTGAAGGCGCCGCCACTCTGATAGTTACCAGAGTGGGCGACGCCCACCGAGTGCTAGTTGCTCAACCTATTGGCAACTAAACGTTTAGTCGTTCCAACCCATGCGGTACATATCCATATCCATGCCGTACTTACCCTTGAAGTAAGCTCCAGCAACAGCAAAGGCGATGCTTCCAAGCACCCAGAGGGCGATTGTGACGTAGCCGATGATGGTTCCAGCAAGGGCTAGACCGCGACCTGACTCACCGGATTTCTTGATCTGGGTTAGGGCCACGTGACCTGTGATGATCGCAGCTACCGCTCCGATTGAGGTCAGGGCCGAGGCGATAGAAACTACCGCCAGGGTGTTTAGCTTTGTGAAATCGAACTTCTTGTTATCTGCCATTTTTGGCTCCTTCTAGGTTTTGCCTGGTTTTAGTCCACCACGCCGGCATGTGTAAACGGTGAGCTGGGGCTGTGAGCTCCCTGTGAAAGATGCGTTCGCGCGATTGAGGCGTGAGCTAGGCGAAACAGCCATAATTAGAGCTTCATGCCCCATTTGAGTTCCAGGAGAACTAATTGTCTTCGATAAAAGGTCAAGTCCAAGTCCTAGACCCGATTGGCCTGCACGCAAGGCCTGCCAGCCAGATAGTCAAGCTGGTGAAGGAATCCGAGCTTGAAATCACCATTGGGCGTGAGGGGCAAGAGTTTGCCAAGGCCAATTCAGCTCTTCGCCTAATGGCTTTGAAGATCACCTCGGGCGAGACGCTAACGGTTGAGATTCCAACCACCGACCAGGCTTTAGCCGATGGCATCATCTCGCAAATTCAAGAGTTTCTAAAGGGTGACTAAGTTGGCGTCAACGCCAGGTGCAATTCTCAAAGGCCTCGGGGTCGGACTAGTTTCCGCCGTGGGCGATGTGATGGTCATCAAGCATTCCAGGCCACTTCCGGAATGGACCAAGTCAACTAAATCTAAAGATGAAGAACTTGCCGATCTAAAATCCGCAATCGAATTTGTCAGCAATCATCTCGATGAGTTGGGACAAAAAGCTGGCGGCACATCAGCAGAGATTTTTGAAGCACTAAAGATGCTGATCGAAGATGAAGAGCTTTTGGAAGTTGCCTCTTCTCACATCGAAGACGGGTGGATCGCTGCAGCTGCCATAGGAAAAGCGGTTGACGAATTTTCTGAACTACTTGGCGGCGACCCAACCTTCGATGAGCGGGTTGCTGATTTTCAAGATCTTTCCAAAAGAGTTCAGGCCCGTCTTGCGGGAATTGAAATGGCACTATCGATTCCT
>JBIJAI010000054.1:0-4315 GCA_044345815.1 Rhodoluna sp.
CGGGGAAACAATTACTGGGTTTACCGCAGGATCTTTCAAGATTTCTGGTTCAACCGCAGCTGGTGCAGTAGCTGCGTGCATTTGCGCTTCTAATTGCCACTTCGATAACTCCAGAGCATCTTCCTGGCGGAGTCTGGATTGTTCTTCGATTAGGGCCATGGCCGCTACCAAGCCATCTGGCTGAAGCTGCAGTTCAGCAATTTTTGCGTTCAGCTGCTCATCAGGCATAGCCTTCGGGGCTGGGGGGTTCGGTTGAAACATAGCCAAATCCTATCCCCGCTAATGCAAATGGTCGCTATCTGTGGGCCCTACCGGGCTCGAACCGATGACATCCACGGTGTAAACGTGGCGCTCTACCAACTGAGCTAAAGGCCCTCAAACATGCGCCATAAGGCAACTAGAAAACTCTACTACAAAGCCGCCAATGCCTCGTGGTAGCTTGCAAGATCACGGGCTTCGCCTGGGCCATTCACAAACTTGGCGCGAACTACTCCATCGGTGTCAATCAAGAATGTGCCGCGAATAGCAAACCCCAAATCATCCTTGAACACGCCGTACTGCTGTGCCACGCCACCGTGTGGCCAGAAATCTGCCAGTACCTGGAACTTATAGCCCTCTTTTTCGGCGAATAGCTTCTGGACAAACTTGGAGTCAACCGAGATAGCCATCAATTCGGCATCCTTGGACTCAAAAGCAGCGAAGTTATCGCGAAGCTCACAAAGCTCACCAGTGCAGGTGCCAGAAAATGACAATGGGTAGAAAACCAGCACAACTGGCTTCTTGCCTGCAAATGACGAGAGCTTTATGGACTCTCCATGTTGGTTGATGAGCTCAAAATCTGGTGCCTTGTCGCCGATTTCTACTGCCATGACTCTCCTAAAGGGTTAGTGCTTCCAAGAGTAGCTACTTACCCTCCCAAAGCCCAAATAGGGGTCCTTCCCAAAATGAGTAAACTGCTAGGAGCCTAAACAAATAGGCCTCCCTGGCAAGATCACAAAACTGAAGCTTGCCGCCTTTTTGACGAAAGGACCCGCGTTGTCCATTAACAACAATGACGCCTACGCAGTCTCCAACCCAGACATCGACCCTCAAGAAACTTCAGAGTGGTTAGAGTCGCTAGACCAAGCTGCCAAAACTCATGGCCGCGGTCGAGCACGCGAGATCATGCTCAATCTTCTAAGAAGATCACACGAGCTTCAGCTAAACGTTCCTCTTGTTCCGACAACCGACTACATCAACACAATTGCTCCAGAAGACGAGCCAGCTTTTCCAGGAGATGAGCAAATTGAGCGCACCTATCGTGCATGGATGCGATGGAATGCAGCCATGCTGGTGCACCGAGCTCAGCGTCCTGGAATTGCTGTTGGTGGACACATCTCGACTTTTGCTTCCTCTGCTTCTTTGTATGAAGTTGGTTTCAACCATTTCTTCAAGGGTCAAGACCACCCTTCAGGTGGAGACCAAATTTTCATTCAGGGTCATGCCTCCCCTGGTCCTTACGCTCGTGCATTTCTAGAAGGACGACTGAGCGAAGATCAGCTAAACGGTTTCCGTCAGGAAAGATCTCACGCTGGGGGCGGATTGTCTTCTTACCCGCACCCAAGACTGATGCCAGAGTTTTGGCAGTTCCCAACAGTTTCGATGGGACTTGGGCCGATCAACGCTATCTACCAAGCGCAGCTAAACCGCTATGTTCATAACCGCGGCTTCCGCGACACTTCTGAGCAACATGTATGGGCATTCCTAGGTGATGGCGAGCTTGATGAGGTCGAAAGCCGCGGAGCGCTTCAGTTGGCAGCCAACGATGGCCTTGATAACTTGACCTTTGTCGTGAACGCCAACCTGCAGCGCCTTGATGGTCCAGTAAGAGGTAACGGCAAGATCATCCAGGAACTCGAGTCTTTCTTCAGAGGTGCTGGCTGGAATGTCATCAAAGTTATTTGGGGACGCGAGTGGGACCCACTGCTTTCAAAGGATCACGATGGTGCACTTGTAGATTTAATGAACAGAACACCTGATGGTGATTACCAAACCTACAAAACCGAGTCTGGTGCCTTCGTGCGCGAGAACTTCTTCGGCCGTGACCCAAGAACCCTTGAAATGGTTTCAGGTATGACCGATGACCAGATTTGGGGTCTACGCCGAGGTGGCCACGACTATAAGAAGGTCTACGCCGCCTATAAGGCCGCTACCGAGCAAAAAGGTAAGCCTACGGTCATCATCGCGAAAACGATCAAGGGCTACACCCTTGGCAAGACCTTCGAAGGTCGAAACGCAACTCACCAGATGAAGAAGATGACACTTGCGGATCTGAAGCAATTCCGAGACGAAATGCGTGTGCCAATTAGCGATGCTGACTTAGAGCGCGATCCGTACCAGCCCCCTTACTACCACCCAGGAGAATCAGCTCCGGAAATTCAGTACATGCACGCTCGAAGAAAAGAACTTGGTGGTTACCTTCCAGAGCGCAGAAGCAAGTATGTGAACTTCAACCTGCCGGATGCATCTACCTATGAAATTGCCAAGGGTGGATCTGGAAATCAAGAAGTAGCCACCACCATGGCATTCGTTCGACTACTAAAGGATCTTCTTCGCTCTCCAGAACTTGGTCCGAGATTGGTTCCAATCATCCCTGACGAAGCAAGAACTTTCGGAATGGATGCGTTTTTCCCAACCGCAAAGATCTACAACCCGAACGGACAGCACTACCTTTCGGTTGATCGAGACTTGCTGCTGAACTACAAGGAATCAGAAGCTGGTCAAATCCTGCACACAGGAATCAACGAGGCTGGATCTCTTGCAGCATTCACCGCAGTTGGATCAAGCTACTCAACCCAAGGTCAGCCACTTATACCGATCTACGTTTTCTATTCAATGTTTGGATTCCAGAGAACCGCGGATGCAATTTGGGCTGCTACCGATCAGATGACACGTGGTTTCATGATTGGAGCAACCGCAGGTCGCACCACACTTACAGGAGAAGGTCTTCAGCACGCTGATGGACATTCTCCACTTCTTGCATCCACCAACACTGGTGTGATCAGCTACGACCCGGCCTACGGATACGAGATTGGTCACATCATGCGCGCAGGACTAGAGCGAATGTATGGCGGTACTAATCCAGATCCAAACGTGGTCTACTACATCACCGTTTACAACGAGCCTTACGTTCAGCCGGCTGAACCTGAGAACCTTGACGTCGAAGGCCTGCTCAAGGGTATTCATCGAGTAAGTGAGAACTTCTCAGGTGGACGAAAAGTTCAGCTACTTGCATCTGGCGTTGCATTGCCTTGGGCTTTCGAAGCTCAGGCTCTGTTGCAAAATGACTGGGGCGTTTCGGCAGATATTTGGTCAGTGACAAGCTGGACCGAACTTCGCCGCGATGGATTAGCTAAGGACCGCGAGAAGTTCTTGAACCCTAACTCCCCAGTTGAAGCAAGTTACCTAACAAAGAAGCTCTCTGGCCTCTCAGGTCCATTCCTAGGGGTAAGTGACTACATGCACGCCGTTCCCGACCAGATTAGAGCCTGGGTTCCAGGAGACTACGCGACCTTGGGTGCCGACGGTTTCGGATTCTCAGACACCAGACCTGCCGCGCGTCGCGAATTCAAGATTGATGGGCCATCAATTGCAGTTCGCGCTCTACAGCAGTTGGTAGAGCGTGGCGAGCTGGATCACTCAGTTCTTCAGATGGCAATTGATCGTTATCAGTTGCACGACGTTCGCGCAGGAACAAGCGGAACTGCTGGTGGCGAAGCCTAAGGACGAAACGCTCGAGTGGTTGCACTCCATAGCTGGAGAACTAGCAACCACCACGCTGGCTCGTCTGGATCAAACACTTCCCTGGTATCGAGAGATGCCTGCGTCTAGAAGATCAGCGGTTGGGCTTGTCGCCCAAGCTGGAATCACTTCATTCCTTTCTTGGTATGAGAATCCAAACTCTCAGCCGTGGGTTGCTGCAGATGTGTTTTCAACTGCTCCTCGTGAATTGCTTCGCTCTATCTCGCTCCAAGAGACTCTGCAACTGATTCGAGTTGTAGTGCAGGTGGTTGAGGACCGAGTAATTGAAGAGCACAGTGAGCTGCGCGAGGCTGTTCTTTTGTACTCGCGCGAAATTGCCTTTAGTGCAGCGGATGTTTACGCAAAAGCAGCCGAGGCTCGCGGACTTTGGGATGCCCGACTAGAGGCACTGGTGGTTGACACCATCTTGAGCGGAGAAAGTGAAGAAGAGCTCTCTTCTCGAATCTCAGCCCTCGGCTGGAAAGCTCGCGGAGCGGTCACAGTGATGATCGGTGGCTTCGACGAGGCCACCGAT
>JBIJAI010000009.1:0-37886 GCA_044345815.1 Rhodoluna sp.
GGGGCCAACCAGAGACAGCACCGTATCTTGAGCACGGGTGCCGTGGAAATTGGCGATGTTCAATCCCTTGATGCCATATTCTTCTGCCCACTGCGCCCAGCACTTTTCCACGTTGGCGTGTGAATCAACAAGCACTCCGTCGTTATCAAACAGCAGTGCTTTGACTTCGATAATCATCTAGTTTTTGCCTTTGGGCGCTTAGTGCTCTTGGGTTTGGTGCTCTTCGACTTTGAGCTAGTTGCCTTTGAGGTAGTTGTCTTTTTAGGCGCAGCCTTGGCTAACTTCTTCGAAGAAGCAGCTGCTGGTTTTTTGGCAACAAGTGCGACCTTGTTGCGCTCAGTAATCGAAAGGTAAGTGCCCAGTGCTGCAAGCACCAGCAGAACAACAGCCGGAAGCATCTGTTCGATAAACCAAGACACCGATAGCGGTGCAACAGTCCAGCTCCAAATGGCAGTGAACTCTTCCCCTGGTGCTGGTTCTTCGTAAGGCGGGTAAACCCTTAGGTTCTCAACCGCTCCGGCACCGAAGGTAAAGGACATGATCGATACCGTGACTCCAAAAACAATTGAGAGTACGAAGTTCAAATTGGCAGCACCGGCTGCCAATGTTGGACGAGCTCTCGGAGCTGCTGGCTTGGCGGATTTTGCCTTGGTAGAAAATCTTGTTCCTAGCAAGATACCGGACACGATAATCACCTGAATGATTACCCAAACCCAAACCTCTAGGTCGGTTCTAGTCACGTCATAAACTGCAAGACCAAAGATGATCGCGATAGCGGTAAAGATAATTGGAACGGCGTAGCCAAGACCGAGAGCCTTTTCGGATTCGGACATGCCTTCTTTTTTGGCTCCCTTTACTACTTGTTTTCTAAACACGAATGCTCGAAGCAGGATGTAAACAACAAGGCCGGTAGCAAGCAAGATTGGAACGTAAACATCGAAGAGGCGAACCGTGAGGTTTTCTTCTCGATCGATGTAGGTATTGAAAGCTCCGAGGAAATTGCCAATGGCAAAAATTGCTCCGCCAACCAAGGCAACGATTACGGCAAAGTTTGTGAAGCGGTGGGCAGCTCGAGCCAGGGCGTCATCCACTCCGGCTAGCGCTCGAGCTCGAAGAGCTAGGCGCTGGCCGTAAAGAGCCAGCAGACCAAAGATTACGATGCCGCTAAGGAACAGGTAAGTCGAAGGACGGATGATTTGCTCATCCCCCTGATACATTCCCTGGGCGTCATAGATCGGGTAGACAAACAGCCCGGCGTAGATGGCAAACATGAAGAATTTCCAGCCGCCGATAAGGCCAACAAGAGGTGCGAGGATAGCGAGCTTCGAGAGTTTGTTTTCCATGTTCTTAGCCTAGAGGTGAGGCATAAACTTGGCCCATGATTGTTGTTATTGGCGAAGCGCTAATTGACCTGATTGAGGACAAATCAACCGCTGGTAGGTACCAGGCGGTCGTTGGCGGAGCCAACGCCAATGTTGCTATTGCCCTAGCTCGAGCTGGAGCCAAGCAGCAGCTGCTGGCTCGTATATCAAGCGATGCCTTTGGTCAGAAGATTCGTCAGCGACTAGTTGAGAACAAAGTCGGTCTTGATTATGCAATCGCAGCGAAGGAGCCAACCAGCGTTGCAATTGCATCAATTGGACCAACAGGTGGCGCAAGCTACTCCTTCTATGTTGAAAACACAGCCGACTGGGGTTGGACTAAAGACGAACTTCCAACCCAGCAAACCATGGCAGCCATTGGCGCTACCGCCTTGCAGTTTGGTTGTCTGACCATGGCAATGCCTCCGGGCAATGCTGTGATCGAAGCGTGGGCGAAAGATTTCTTTGAAAAAGATCTGCTGACGCTTTCTCACGATGTGAATGTGCGTCCTGCACTGGGCTTTGATCGAGATGCGGAGAGAATCCGCGTTGAGCGCGTGAATTCCTTTTCACACCTGATCAAAGCCTCCGACGACGATATCAACTGGCTTTACGGTTTAGAGCCTGGTTCAAATGTTGACGAGATTGCCTGGGATTGGATTGGGGATAGTTCCAAGATTGTCTTCGTCACCAAAGGTGGCGATGGGGTGAGCATCTATCGAAAAGACAAAACCAAACTTGATGTGCCGGCTAGAAAAGTGAAGGTACAAGACTCTGTAGGTGCTGGAGATACCTTCTGCGCAAACACCCTCGCACAACTTCAAAACATGGACGCTTTGGGTTCCGGTGCCTTCGAAAGACTTGTTGCTCTTACAGACAAGCAGCTAGTTGAAATTGCTCGGGTATCAGCAGTTGCAGCAAGCATGGCCTGTGAGAAAACCGGTGCTGAGCCGCCAACAGATTCAGAGCTTGCGGATCTTCTAGTCCTGCTGGCCTAGAACAATCTCGGCGTAAGACATAGTTGAATCCCCAACTCTGGTCTGTCGCCAAACCAAACTAAGTTCTGAAAGCAGCTTCGAGCCAAAGCCAGGCTTTGCGCCAGGTGGCAGTCCCTGGCCATCATCAACTACTTCAATTGCAATTCGAGCTCCATCAAGTCTTGAAACCTTCAATGACACTTTGCTTGCCTTACCGTGCTTAATTGCGTTAGTTATGAACTCGCGTGAGATTTCAATCAGTGCTTCGCTGGTAAGGGGTGCTTTGGTAATTGCAGTTTGCAGGGCTTCTGGGATCTCGATTGAGATTTGAGCCGCATCCGACCAGATCTCCACAATCTGATTTAGAACCTCAGAAACGTTTTCACCCTCGAGGTTGCTCGGATTATTTAGTTTCTCGAGGGCAGCTGCAATATCTCGCTCCACTTCAGCAACCAACTCAGGGGTTGGCTTTTGTTCTTGAGAAAGCTTCATCGCCGATGCAAAAAGAGCTGCCTGAACTGGGCCGTGCAAAACCGATGCGGTTCGGCGGCGGTTTAGCCAGAGCTCTTGGCGAAGGGAAGCGTTCAAGATTTCAAGCTGAAGGTTTACAGCAACCAGCTTCTCAGTTGTTGCCTTGCGCTGAAGTTGAGCAAACTGAGCTGCGAAGGTAGTTCCACCCACGGAAAGGCCGAAAAGCAAAAGTGCGTGGATTTGTTCTGTTGAAACAGCCCAAGACATTGCAGGGGCAATTAGATAAAACGTTGTCAGAGAAGCTGCATTCAAAAGTGGGATAACTACCGACGCGAGTACCGGCGGCACTGGCAACTTGATTGTCAACTTTTGAATCAGGCCAAGACCTAAGAACATCGAGAAGAAGATTGCTAGCAAGATAAGAAGTGAATTCAGCGGCGTCTCAAACAAAAATGCCACGGGGACCAAAACAATCGAAGTAATAAAACCAGCCCAGAGAGGAACAAGGAACTCCCCCAGAAAGATGGTCTTAGGAATGGGAGCCTTCTCGCGAATCTCTGCTTTGCCGGATTCTGCTTCGAGCTCATCGCTGGCCTCTGCCACTTCAATGCTTAGTGGTCTAACAACATCATCCACGGTTGAGCGGAGCGATGACACAGCTTCGGTCGAGGATGTGCCGCTAAGGCTTGCTTGGATTTTTGCGATGGCAGGATCTAGCAAGCTTCGCACTTTTTCTAGAAGTTCTTCGCGCTGAATCTGAACCTTGGCCCTGATTCCTGCCGATCTGATCTGAAGTCGGTAGCGCTCATCGGCGAGCGCTGCCAGTGACTCACGGTGGCGCTGATAGTTAGAGGCTAGAACCGCAGAAAGCGTAAGGGTGACAAATGTGAAGATTGGGCCACCGAGTAGTCGGAAAAGCTCTTCCCCAACATTGTGCTGACCGGTTGAAACATCAAGGGCAAGAATCACCACACCACGTGCGAATCCTGCAACTAAAAAAGCAGCCAGTACGTACCCAGGACGGCTCTTCTCCTGGCGTCCAACCAACAAACGCCTGGCTATCAGTAAAACTGCGATGGTGGCTAGGTAGCCGCCGGTTGAGACCATTAGTCGCTCTAGAAAATTAGTTTCGAGTCTCAAAGACTCAAAGATCAGACCTGTTCCGTATGCTGGCAAAAGAAAAAACAGCAGCACTTGGTTGGAAAGCGCGTAGCGCGATCCAATTTGATTTAGAAGACGCTTAGCCGTCGGGCGATGGGGTTTATAAACATCACTCATTCGTCAACCGTGACGGCACCTGCTGCACTCAAATACAACCTGGTGGCTTCCACCCTGGCGTTGCCAACTCCTTGAGCATCAACACCCAGAGCTTGAAAGATTCGAGAGACCATTCCCTCAACTGCTCGAACTGTTGTGCCGCGCACTTCAGCAATCTGATTGTTTGAATACCCTTCAGCTACCAACTTGAGAACTGAGATTTGTCTTCGAGATAGCTCGGCAAGTGGTCTTGTCTGGTCCTGATCGTGACGGAAATTGTCAACGTCGATCTCTTTGAGAACGGCGTTGACTGCTTCAACCAACTCTTTGGAATCAACCAGTTGTGATTTTCTAAGGTAGGCCTGGTTTTGGGTAACAGTTTTTGTGTCGCGGTCGGCAAATCTCGGGTCTGGAAGGTTTGTTAAAAACACCACTCCAACATCTGGAGCTTCGCGGGATAAGTAGTCGGCAAGATCAAAACCGTTTGGGCCAGGGCCTAGTTCGATATCAATTACACAGATATCTGGGTCTGATGCTTTGACGGCTCTTTTGGCATCTGCCGCGTTTGCGGCAGTAGTCACCTCAAAGCCGGCAGTCTCTAGGCTTCGGGCAATAAGGTCTCGAAGCAGGGACTCGTTTTCCACAACGACAACGGTTCTGGAAACAGGCATTGTTTTTCGTCCTAGCTAGTGATGACCGAACATTTGATACTCCATTATCTCCGGTTGCGAGGCGCCCAACAAGGCGGATGTAGTGCCAGTACCCTGTTCCAGCCATTGTCAGTAGCTGCTGACAGACTTGGGGTAATGAAAAAACATGAAACAGGACACTGGTCCTTCAATACCCGCGATCTGATGAGATCAAGCGGTTGCCAGCACTGCTCGCAGCTGGCCATAGCAAGAGAGCTCGATGTCCCTGGAGTAAGGGAGCTAGTCGAGCAGTATTTCGTTGAGCCAGAAAGTTTGGCTATCACCTACGGCATGGCCTACGAGGAAGCTCTAGAGCAAGAACTGCTTGCTCACTTAGGACCAGAAGGTTTTCAAAGACCTTCCGATAAAGACACCTTCGATGCAACTGTCGCTCTTATGCGTGAGCAAGTGCCAGTGATCTACCAGGGGTACTTGAAGCACCAAGTTGGGAACCTCACCTTCAACGGCAAACCCGACTTTCTAGTTCGCGGCGACTACCAACTGGAATTCATCAAAGGAAAACTAACTGCTAACCAGGTGGCAACCGGTGAGAAGGAAAAGTACGTAGCTTGGGATGCCAAGCTTGCCTCAACAGCCAAACCAAACTACCTTTTGCAGATTGCTCTCTATGCCGATGCGCTCTTGGCTCTTGGAATGAAATCCGATGGCGAGCCTGGAATTATATTGGGTTCTAGAACACTGGAAACTTTTGAAGAGTCAGAGATCGTTCCAGCTATGAAGCTGGCAAGACAAGAACTTGAGCTTGCAATCAAATCTTTCAACGAAAACACTTCTCTTTCTGACCTCACGCTTTACTGCGACTCTAAAGACTCCTGCAGTGTGTGCGAGTACCCAGCACTATGCGAGCAGGCCAGATTCGATGTTGATCACCTGGTTCAGGTAGCTGGAATCAACCGCAGCCAGATTGAAAAGCTATCGCTTCAAGGAATCACGACCATGGCTGCTCTGGCCGAGGCTACGGATAATCAAAGACCGACTGAGATCACAGTTTCCAGCTTTGACAAGATTCGCCAGCAAGCAAAGCTTCAAACCGACTACAGAAAAACTGACAAGGTCAGCTACATTGTTTTGCCTGATCCTGAAATTGCGGTTTTGCCTCCGGCATCGGAAAACGATGTCTTTTTTGACATGGAGGGCTTTCCTTACTTCCCAGAAAAGGGAGGGTTGGAGTATCTGTTTGGAAACACCCTGAGATCAGGTGAATTTGTTCCGTTCTTTGCTCACGACCGGGCTCAAGAAAAACAAGCCTTCATCGACTTCATGGAGTTTTTGACCAAGCGGCTTGCTAGCGACAAGACCGCTCACGTTTATCACTACGCCAGCTACGAGGTCACTGCGTTGAATCGTCTGGCAGCAAGACACGGGGTCTTGGAGCAAGAGGTGGCAGAGCTTGTTTCTTCAGGTCGCATGGTTGATCTATACAAAGTAGTCAAAGGCTCAATCATGGTTTCCCAGCCAAGCTACTCGATCAAGAAACTAGAAGCTTTTTACGAGTTTGACCGCAAGAGCAAAGTGCTCGATGCAGGTTCTTCGATTGACGAGTATGACTACTACCGCCAGCAGGTTGAACTTGGTGAAGATGGAGCGGAAGAGACTCTAAAGCAGATCACCGACTACAACGAGGATGACTGCGTTTCAACAATGGCCCTTTACAACTGGCTCAGTGGTATGCCCGGGGCTCATTCGAGGTACCAAGAGTTTGAGCGAGCAAAAGATATAAAAAAAGCCCGCGAGGCTAGAAGCCAAGCCGAACGCGAAGACTCTCCTGAATCTGCAAGAGCTCGAAAAGCTGAGGCGGAACTTGAAAAGCTAAATCAGAAAACTGCTTTGATGCAAAAAGCCCTCGATGGTTGGGCTTGGGGCAAAGATTTAGATGCCGACTACCGAGCAAAGATTTGGCTAGCGCTTACTCACTCCATGCTCTACTACAACCGCGAGGATGTTATTCGCTGGCGCGACTGGGCCATCCGCAAAGATGCAACCTTCGATCAGCTGCATAGAGATCGCAAAGCTTTGGTTGTTCTTGGTTGCGCGACAGAATCCAACACAGCTGACTTTTTTGGTATTGACCCAGAAACCAAAGTGAAGGTGGTTTACCGATATGTTTTGGAGCTTGGTCAAACCAGTTTCCTGAAAAAAGATCAGAAGATCTTCGTTAGATACAGCCTTGGAGCAAACCAACAAGATACCGACTACGGCAAGGTGATCTCGGTTTCTGGCGATGAGGTGATCTTTGAAAGAGACACCCGATACGCCAGCATGTCGCTGGAGCCAAACGCAATCTTTGAATACGAGTGGGTTCCGCCTGGGCAAAAACCGGAGGTTGTTGGTGATTTGGTGCAGGAGCTAGTTGCACTTTGGGGATCACCCGATCAGGTACCTGCGATCAAGCATCCGGCTATGGATCTCCTGATGCGTAATGCGCCAAGGCTAAAGACTCTTCCGGGGCTACCTGTTCCTGAGCAAGGCGATGTGCTTAGTGCGATCACAGAAGCCGTTTTGGATCTTGATCACTCGCTGCTTGCCATTCAGGGCCCTCCGGGATCTGGCAAGACATATGTGGGCTCAAGGGTTATCAAGGAACTAGTCGAAAAAGGAATGAAGGTGGGAGTTGTAGCCAACTCCCACTCCGCCATCGAGAATCTGATGTGGGCATGTTTGGAAGCTGGAGTATCTCCCGATTCGATGGCTAAGAAAACCCAGGCTGGTGACAAGGATGCAAAGGGTTGGATCACACCAACTACCAACAAGATCTTTGGTGCCTGGCGGGCTGGAAACTCAGGTTATGTAGTTGGAGGAACCTCGTGGAGTTTCTGCGCTAAGGAATTCTTCGAAGATCGCTTTGACTACATCTTTATTGATGAAGCAGCTCAGTTTTCACTGGTCGATGCGATTGCGGTAAGTGCAAACACCAACAACCTAGTTCTACTCGGTGATCCAAGACAGCTAACTCAAGTCGTTCAGGCTATTCACCCAGGTGGCGTTGATAACTCGGCACTTGGTCACTACATGGGAGATGCTGCAATTCTTGATTCAGAATCTGGGTACTTCTTGGATGTCACTAGAAGAATGCATCCAGCTATTAATGCACCGGTTAGCAATCTGAGCTACCAGAACAAGCTGCACTCCCACCCGGATACTGATAGCCATATTGTTGCCGGGGTAGATCCAGGACTTATTGCAGTTGCAATTGACCATAGGGCGAATGCATCGAGCTCGATTGAAGAAGCAGAAGCGGTGCTAGCCATTGCGAAGGAACAGGCAGCAAAGCTTGGAGCCTCAGAGGTTCTCATCGTTGCTCCATACAACGCTCAGGTGGATCTGATCCGGACGTTCTTGGATCAGGCTGGGTTGATAGACGTGGCAGTTGGAACGGTAGATAAGTTCCAAGGTCGTGAGGCAATGGTGGTTATCGTGAGCCTTGCTGCCTCCAGCGCCTTGGATGCCCCTAGAGGACTTGATTTCTTGCTGGATAGAAACCGATTGAATGTTGCCCTTTCCAGGGCCAAGGCCAACTGCTATCTGGTTTACTCCCCTTTGCTTACTAGATCACGGTTTAGAGACATTGAGGAACTAAAGTCCATTTCCCGAATAAACGGATTGCTTCAGCAAGCGCGACCCTTGATCTAAATCCTTGGGCTTTGGCCTTATAGCTCACCGGATACTTTGCTGTTAGCTTTATAAGCAAATGGGGATTGAGTGGGCACTAATTGCGGCAGGGGTCGCGATCTTGATCGCGGTCCTGGCGCAACGTCGCCTGCTGCAAAAGCGCTTAACCGATAACAAAGACGCGCTTTCTGGTGTGAAGTTCCAAGATGTTATTCCTGCTGAGTTGGAGAAGATCCTCACGAAGGCGCCGCTTTTGAAGGGTGATGGGAAATTCGCCTACACAACCAGAGGTTGCATTCCATACGCCAAGAACTTTGATGAAGTTAGGGTTGCAAGACGCATCTATTTCGTAGAGCCAACACTGATTGAGGTTCTTCTGGTTCCAGACCCTTCCAACATCGAGCGAAAGCTCGCTGTTGCTGTGACGGTTGATTCCAAGGTGTTGGGTTATGTGCCAACTCAGGAGGCAGGAGAGATGCACAAGTACCTCCTTGCTAACTCAAGTGGTGTTCGAGCAAGGGCAAAGATTTATCTTGGCTCGAGAGCTGAGTACAACGGTGTGATGTTGGATTTTGCCAAGCCACTTAGACTTGAATCTCGCAGACGTTAGGGATTTTTCAGTTTGAAGTACGAGTTTGGGGAGAGTGTCCCCGGCATTGATTTCGGTGTGTTCAACGAGCGAGCTGTTAGAGCTGCCGCAGGAATTCTGTTTCTGGTTGGCTTCTCTGGTTGGTGGGTTGCTGCTCTAACAGGCAACTACATGCCGCTTCGTGCCTTCGGCGCTTTTTTCATGCTTGACATGTTCATTCGTCTATTCGGCAATGCCAAGTACTCACCTTCTATGTTCATGGGATCCCTGATTGTTAGACCTCAGCGACCAGAGTGGGTGGATGCGGAGCCCAAGAAGATTGCCTGGTACCTAGGCTTTGGAATGGTCACGGTTTCTTGTTTGACTATGGGTTGGTTTGCTTTGACTGGTCCAATCCCGCTCGTTCTGTGTGGGATCTGTATTTCGTTTCTTTATCTGGAGGCTGCCTTTGGTATCTGCGTTGGCTGTGAGCTAGCAAGAAGGTTCTCCAAGCAAGCGCCAAGGCTTTGCCCTGGAGATGTTTGCAACTACACCCCACCTAAAGCATAAAGAGGCTCTTTTACTGCATAACGGACTGAGTGAGCATGCCTAAACTGTTGGGATGGAACGCCAAGTCGATGTAGTCATTGTAGGCGGTGGCCACAATGGCCTAACCGCCGCTGCCTATTTAGCCAAGGCTGGTTTGAGCGTGACAGTGCTTGAGCGGCTATCTAACTTTGGCGGGGCAGCGGTATCTGAGAAAACCTTTGCCGGGGTTGATGCCAAGTTATCTAGGTACTCGTACCTCGTCTCTCTTTTGCCTAAACAGATCATCGAAGATCTTGGGTTAGATATTAAACTTGCGCCTAGACGGTACTCCTCTTATACACCGGTGCCAGATACAGATAAAGGTCTGCTCGTTGATAACCAAGACCAGAACAACACTCAGAGGTATTTCGATTCAATTGATGCAGCTAGTGACGCTAAAGCCTGGCAGGAGTTTTACCAAAAGACCACACTGCTAGCTCAGGCCCTATTCCCAACTGTTTTGAGTCCTTTGATGACCAGATCTGAAGCTAAGGCCAAGATCAAAGAGCTTGCCGGAACAGATCAGGTCTGGGATGAGTTCATCGAGAGGCCTGTTGGTGAAGTGATTGAGAATTCGTTTGAATCAGATTTGGTTCGAGGGGTAGTTCTAACAGACGGGATGATTGGAACCTTCGGTGCCAACCTGGATCCAAACCTCGATGTCAACAAGTGCTTTTTGTACCACGTGATTGGCAATGAAACCGGTGAGTGGAACATACCAATCGGGGGCATGGGACAGGTATCGGATGGTCTTAGAAAGGCAGCAATTGCAGCAGGGGCAACCTTGATGGCTGATTGCGATGTGAGAGGAATAGCCAGTGATGGAACTGTTTCTTACACAGCCCACAGCCCCGAATCAGCCGATGAAGTTTTTGAGGCCCAGCAAATCAAAGCCAGGTTTGTCTTGGCCAACGTTTCTCCAGTTGAACTAGAGAAACTAACCGGCATCAACGATGTTGTTCCAACCGCCACCAAGGCAGATGGTGCGCAGGTCAAGGTGAATCTTTTGCTAAAGAGATTGCCGAAGCTCAAGGACAGCTCTTTGAATCCAGTTGCCGCCTTCGGCGGCACCTTCCATATCAACGAAAGCTACGAACAGCTACAAACTGCATTCGAGCAAGCTTCCCGAGGTGAGATACCAAACCCACTTCCTTGCGAGATCTATTGCCATAGCCTGACTGACCCGAGCATTCTTTCGAAAGAACTCCAGGACCAAGGAGCTCAGACTTTGACTGTATTCGCCCTGCACACCCCACACGCTTTGCTAAGCGGCAAGAACAATGACGAGATGCGAGAAAAGCTAACCCGTGCTGTTCTAGATTCCTTGAATTCAGTTCTAGCTGAGCCAATTGAAGAGCTACTAATGCTGGATGAAAACGGTAAGCCCTGCATTGAAGCTAAGACCACGCAGGATCTGCAGGATGCCCTCAGGCTTCCAGGTGGCAACATTTTCCACGGAGCGTTGGAATGGCCATTTGTTGAAGACGGTGACGACTTGAGTTCACCCGCCAAGCGTTGGGGCGTTGCAACAAGACAAGAGAACTTGATGGTTTGTGGATCAGGAGCAAGGCGAGGCGGTGCCGTAAGCGGTATTGCAGGTCACAACGCCGCTCAGGCAGTTCTCGAACTGATTAGTTAGTTGGGTTAGTCCAGCCAGCGTTTATTGTCACACGGTTGTTGCTTGGCGAAGATGACGAAGATCCGGTGCCAATAGTGCTGGTTCTGGTGAAAGTTGCTTCTACTCCAAGAGATTTTATGTAAGACATCACAGCGCTATTTCTTTGTTTACCCAGAGACTTTACATCTCCCCTGGCTCTAGTTGCTGCGATTGAAATATTGATCGCAGTACGCCCAGCTAGTGAGTCAACCAAGTCGCGGATAACGAGTTTTTGTGCAGCCCTAAGGGTTGCTTTATCTGGATTGAAAAACACTCTGGCAGTTGCCTTGGTGGTCTGAATCTTCCAGATTGCGAAGAGGGTTCTTTGGAACACAAGTGGGACGTACGACGATGGGTTGCTAACCAGGGAGCCGGTCTGAGAAGTTGACCAACCGACGAACTCATATCCGGGCCTACGAAGAGTCATTTCTGATGCAACAGGAAGTTTAAGTCTGGTTCCACCGGCTACGTAAGTTAGCGAGGCGGGTAAGGTTCCACCGGTTGCTCCATTTGCGTTGAATGAAACGGTCTTGATCCAAGCGGCATAAAGAGTCGGGTTTCCAGCGGCATCAGTTGCTGCCTGGTAGGTGGTTGATCGTGTAGTTGAAATTGAAGAAGCCATCCAACCGCCGAATGCAAAGCCAGATTTGACCAGAGTGCCTGCGGTAGGAAGTGTGAGGACTTGTCCGAATCGGTAAGTGTCGCTGGTTCTTGCTACCGACGAAGTTCCTGAGTCAGCGCCATTTAGGTTGTAGTTGATTGTGGTGTTCCAAACAGCATAGAGATCAAGTCTTGCTGCGGTGCTAGAAAAAGCGTGGGTGGATCCAGTTAGTGCAGTCCCACCGGCGGTTAGGCTCCAACCGCCAAAGCTGTAGCCGGTGCGCGAACCGGTCACCGATGCTGCTGCCGGCAAAGGAACTAAATCACGGTCAACTGTGATGCTGGCAGGAACTGCGGTGCCAATAGTGTTACCTGCGTAGAACACGTCAACGTTGGTTCCTGCAGAAGCAGGAAGTGAAAGTCCTGTTATGCCGATCAAGGTTAGGGATGTTGTGGCAAGAATTGAAAGCAGCTTCTTGGATTGAGAATTAAGCAATCCCTTATTAGAACTAAACATTTTTTGGCCCTCCAGCTGCATTATTTCCCCTTGAGACTAACCCTAGACCTCTGACATCGCAGAAGCAGATACCAACAGGCTGTGAATAAACGGTGAGGACTTAGCTACTGGCCTTCACACGGTGAGATACAACCCACTGGATGGAACTCACAACCAGAAACAGCACTGAGAAGTAAATGGCAATAGCTACTAGATCTAGTCCCAGAAATGGTGCTGCAGACAACAGGATGATTCGACCTGGAACGCTCAGACCCAAAACGCTCAGCCATTTGGGCTTTTGCTCGTTCTGCATTGAGCGATACAAGTTGTCATAGTGGTGGAAGGCAATTGAGAACAAGATCACAAAGCTTGCAATGCCGAGGTTTCCTTCAAGGTTTCCACTTAGGGCAAACAAGGCAATGAGTGCTCCGAGCTCCAGAGCTCGAAGCAGCGATGGCTCTAGCCAGTCGAAGCGAGTCAAAAACGGCTTGGCGCTCAAACCAAGATCAAGTTGCCTAGAGATAACCGCAGACTTGATTCGAGTTTTTGCCATGGCAAGGGTCTTTGCAATCCGCATTCGATAGACCCAAACCATTGAGAACAGGGCCAAGAGCGGCAGAGCCGTGAAGGTAAACAGCGCACCTCCAACGGCAGCTGTGAGGCTGATGGCTAGCCATCTCTCTCCGATTGGGAAGATGACGATTTTGCCGAGCCAGTAGCGGATGCGCTTTTTGATGTAAGAGTTTTCATCTTCAGAATCAGACTCTTCGAGCTGTGCTGTTATGCCATCCCACTCGGCCATGAAATCAACCGGGACTGGAACTACCTCTGCGTTTCTAGCCTTTACAACCTGAGAGAAGTTGTAGTCGGAGAGGTGTCTGAAGGTTTGTATGGCCATCAGCACAGCTGCCAGAACCCAGAGGTTCTGGCCGTTTTGAACAAAGGCACCGTAGGCAAGGCCAAGGAATACTGCGTATTCCTTGACTCTGTCTGTGATGGCATCAAGCCATGCACCAAGTTCTGAAAACTTCCTGGTGTATCTGGCGATCTCACCATCAACGCAGTCAACAATGATGCTGACCTGAAGCAAGATGGCTCCGCCAATCAATGACCAGGTGTCTCCTTGAGCAAACAGATACGCTGCGTAGAGGCCAATGGCAAAGGAGGCAAGGGTGACTTGGTTAGGGGTGGCGCCGACCTTAACGGCCGCCCAGGTAAGCAACTTTGAAACGCGTCTTAGGAAAAAAACTGAGAAAAAGCCATCGTTGGCTCGGTTGGCAAGCTTTAGGCGAAGCCTTGGAATCTTGATCTTGGAGATTGCCTTTGCGGTGTCGGTACGAACTGTTTCGTCTTCGCTTCTGGCAAAAGGTGCTGCAACAAGCTCAACCGCATCAACCTTGACGGTCGCGCGAACCAGGGCAACAAGTAAAAGATCTAAGGCGTGGCCCTTGGCGCTTCTGACGATTGCTGCTTCGAGTGCCTTTGTGATCTCAGGTGCTTGTTTTTTGGAAAGGCGAATAGCGCCGGTGAAGACTCGGTTTGCTTCGGTTGGCTTGTGGCTTGCGCTGGAGGCTGAAACAACTTGAGTGGCACGAACCAGAGTGTCAGCTAAATCTGACTGCTTGCCAACTAAAGCTACGGAAGCTGATCTTGGGAAATCGGTAAGAAGCTGCAGATGAGGTTCGGTGATGACCGAGTTTTCGTCCAGAAGGACTATGTCGTCGCCTGCGTTGATGAAAGAAGTTAGAAGGTCAGAAAGGGTATTTGAAGAATTGACCCGAACAATTGCCTTTGAGTCGCTCATTTTCTCAAGTATAGATTGGGGTGCTTAGAAATCTTGGGTAGCGAAGCTGAGAGTTACCTCATACGAAGAAAGGACTTTACTCCCCATTTGATTCGCCTCAGTATCTCAAGACTTGTCCAGCGAACCAACCATGGCAGGGGAATCTTTCTGGAGAGCTCCTTGTCGAAAACCAGCATTGCTTGGGCAACGGTTGAAATGTCTATCGAGTCGGCATACTCGGTTTCCCCCTCGGGAACTTTCGCCGTATCGAGTGAATTGATGTCTCCGTAGACGCCTACCCCAAGCTCTTGAAGCTTCTTCTTTGATTCACCAGCGAGCTGGTTAGCTTTGCTAACGGCCCAGCCTGGCGTTAGCAACTTACTCGATCCGGCTTTCACTGGGACGTTGTCGGTTAACTCACGAATGTAACCGTTTCGAATAAAGATCAGATACTCATTCCATTCACGCTCTTTTGGAAAGCGGCGGTTAAGTTCAAGAAGAAGTGTTACTTCTTCAACCGATAGTGATCGGTTGCTGCCTTCTAGCTCAGGCTTTATAAACCCTGCTGGTAGGCCAAGATAATCGTTTATGCTTTCGTATAAAAACTCCGGCTTTTGCTCATCAACAATCAGCACCGAGACATTGTCTTTCCCGAAGACTCTCGCCCACTTCGCAACAACATCCCCGTGCATATGCCTTTTCCAGAAAGTTGGGTTGAGTTTTGAAACCCCTGGCTCATCAAGGATTGAGTGTAACCACTCAACGTAGTCCGCTTTTAGGCCAAACTTCAGATACTGCTGGTAGGAAGAGCTAAGAAGTTTGGCTAGGGGGCGAAGAGTAAAAAGAATCTTTATTTGACGACCCTTTATTGAGCTTGCAAGTTTCTCAAGGTACTGAGGATCTAGCTCGGCGAAGAACTCGCTGCTAAGAATTATTTTCGGCGCCGAAGAAAGATTTATCAGGCTAGCCATCCGCGAGAAGGTCTTATAAGGAGTCTTTTCTGCACCCCTGGTTTTCCAACCCCAAGGCTTTTGACTCAAGCCCCAAGCAACGCGGTGATGAGCTTTCTTACCGATGCTTGGATAGAGGACTCCTGCTTTGTGAAGATCATCTCTTTGGTTAGCGAGGCTTTCCTGCAGAGCAGAGGTGCCGGACTTGTGAAAGCCAACGTGCAGGATTAGCTGTTTCTCGCTCATGGGATAAGTATTCCAGAGCCAGGGGCAGCTGAGATGTAGTCCGGGTCTGCAGTTAGAGAACCTGTGATGTATTGGATCAGGCGCTGATTGGTTGAGCGCTCTGGCAGTCAAGGTAATCGAGTCGTACAGATTGTAGGCTGGCACTATTCAACAGCTTTGGAGCGCAAACTTGAGGATTCTGTTCGTTCATGAGGTGAGCTATCGCAAGAAGGTCATCTTTGAGATGCAAGAGTTCCCGGAGCTTCTGTCCCTGAGGGGTCATGAAGTGTCTTTCTTGGAGTTTGATGAGGGTCAAAAGTTCTGGCAGGCAAATCAAGTCCCTCGGCGAGAAAAGATCGTTGGAAGAGTCCATGCCAAGGCAAAAATTGATCTCCTTAGACCTTTCCAATTGGGAGTCCCTGGATTGGATCGAATACTGACAACGCTCACGGTGCTTCCAACTCTGGACGGGCTATTGAAAAAGGGAAACTTTGACGCTGTTGTGCTTTATGCGGTTCCAACCTATGGTTTACAGACGCTTTGGTTGGCCAAAAAATACAAAGTTCCAGTTCTGTTTCGGGCACTAGATGTTTCTCACAAGATTCGAAGCTCCTTTCTTGCCCCAATAATCAAGTGGGTGGAGAGAAGGATCTACAAGAAAACCGATCTGCTTTCAGCAAACAATCCAGCAATGGCCAAATACTGTGATGAGCTTTCAAAAAGGACAGGACAGACGGTAGTGCACTTCCCACCGCTTGACTTGAGCCACTTTCAAAACACGTCAAGGGATTTGGGTTTGCGATCAGTTTTGGGGATTGCCGAAGGTGATCGCGTAATTGTCTACATGGGTAGCTTCTTTTACTTCTCTGGCCTTATCGATGCCCTCGATGAGTTTGCCGAAGTTTCAAAGTCATCACCGAATCTCAAGTTCTTGCTTGTTGGCGGCGGTGAGCAGGATGCTAGATTGAAGCAGCAGGTCGAGCGTCTTGGAATTTCTGAAAAAGTGGTGTTTACAGGTTTTGTTAGCTATGAGGAACTTCCCCGCTACCTCAAAGTTGCTGATGTGGCTGTCAACACATTAGAGCCGACGTTGGTTGCAAATGTTGCTTTTCCGAACAAGGTCCTGCAATACATGGCAGCAGGTCTGCCAGTTGCTAGCACAAGACTGGAGGGCCTTGAGCAAACTTTTGGTGGGCATTCAGGAATAACCTGGGCAGGTGATTCCAGAGGTGTTGTTCAAGCCGCCTCGAAACTAAGCCAGCAGACCGAAGCTGAACATAGAACGGTCGGTGAACGACAAATAGTTGCAGTGTCAGAAATCTTTAGTGTTGAGTCTGCAGTAGATGAATTCGAACAGACTCTCGCTAGCCTTTCGATAGGGGGCTCCAAGTGAGCAACGTTTTGATCCTCGGTGGAACAGGAATGCTTGGCCATGCTGTTCTAAAGGAGTTTGCTGGGTTTTCTGGAAACGTCAACTTCACTTCAAGAAGTGGTTCAGGAATCCCATTTGATGTTTTAAGCGATCCTGTTGACTCTCTTGCCAAGTTCGTGGGTAACGGTGACTACATTATCAACTGCCTAGGAATCACCAAGCCGCACATCAACGATGGCAACGAGCAAGATGTTGCACGGGCCAAGCTTGTCAATAGCCTGTTCCCTGTCGAGCTTGCCTCCCTTGCTGAGAAAACCGGTTCCAAGGTGATTCAAATTGCGACTGACTGTGTTTTTTCTGGCCGCAAAGGTCACTACCTGGAGACAGATGCCCATGATGCCGAAGATGTCTACGGAAAAACCAAGAGCCTTGGAGAAATAGTTTCCGAAAACGTCATGCACATCCGCGTTTCAACTATCGGGCGTGAACTAGGAAGAAGCACCCTCTTGTTGGAATGGGTCCTCTCTCACGCGCAAGGCGCAACCATCCCTGGCTACACAGATCACTTCTGGAACGGTGTCTTCACAAATCATTTTGGAAAAGTTGTTAAGGGGGTCATCGAGAATGATGGCTTTCGATCGGGTCTTTCCCATCTTGTGCCAGCCGACGAGCTTTCAAAAGCAGATTTAGTCCGACAGATTGCGAGCGCATTTGGCCGGTCTGACCTGATTGTCAAAGACACCGAGTCGGGCAAGCCTATCGATCGAACTCTTTCAACAACTGACCCAGTTTTCAACAAGGGACTCTGGGCGGGGGCTGGATACACAGATATTCCAGCCATTGAGCAACTCATTGCCGAGATAGCAGCCTGAGACGCTACCATTTACCTAGGAATCTAAAGGAAAAGGTCTTCAAATTGGCAAAGCGCAAGATTAAGGGCTCGGTTGTCACAATAACCGGCGGCACCGGTTCCTTCGGCTCAACGATGTTGGGTCACCTTCTCGAAGAAGGGGCTTCGGAGGTTCGCATCTTCTCTCGGGATGAGGCCAAACAAGATGCCCTTCGGCACAAGATTTCCGATTCCAAGGTGCGCTTCTATATAGGAGACACAAGAGATCCGCTAAGCGTAAAAAACGTGATGAAGGGCACTGACCTTGTGTTTCACGCTGCTGCCCTAAAGCAGGTCCCGTCCGCAGAGTTTTTCCCCCTGGAGGCAGTTGCCACCAACATTCAGGGAAGCGCCAATGTGCTCAGGGCAGCCATCGATGCTGAAGTCTCATCGGTTGTTTGCCTAAGCACAGACAAGGCCGTCTACCCAATCAATGCCATGGGCATGAGCAAAGCTCTAATGGAAAAGACGGCTCTTGCTTTCGCAAGAGACAGCCAGGATAGCAAGACAACTATCTCTGTGACCCGCTACGGCAACGTGATGTATTCGAGGGGTTCTGTAATTCCACTATTCATCAGCCAGATCAAGTCAGGCAAGCCAATAACCGTGACAGACCCTTCGATGACTAGGTTCTTGATGTCTTTATGGGAGTCTGTTGACTTGGTCAAGCACGCCTTTGAAAACGCTGAAACCGGGGACCTCTTTGTTCGCAAGGCTCCAGCAGCAACAATCGAAGTTCTACTCTCCGCTCTTCTTGAACTGTTCGAGGAAACCGGAAAGAAGAGCGCGGAGATAAAGACCATTGGTGTCAGACATGGCGAGAAGCTCTTTGAGTCATTGCTTGGGGCTGAAGAGATGGCAAAGGCCGAGGATTTGGGTAGTTACTTCCGGATTCCGCTGGACACAAGAACACTTGACTATGGGGTTTTCTTTGAGAAGGGTGAGGATCAGCCAGCACCACTTGAGTCGTACACCTCTCACAACACCCAAAGACTAGATAAAGAATCTGTCAAAGCTTTGCTATTGACTCTTCCTGAGATTCGTCAGGAGCTGGGGCTATGAATCAAGCGGTGCAGCCTACCGTTGTCACAATTGTAGGGACGAGACCAGAGATTATTCGACTATCTCGGATAATTTCTAAGCTCGATAAGACCTTCAACCATGTTTTTGTTCATACAGGCCAGAACAAAGACCCGATGTTGAACGAAGTGTTTTTCAAGGATCTAGATCTCCGAGCTCCGGATGTCTTCCTAGACGTTGATACTTCAAGTCTTGGGGCAGTCCTGGGCGACACTCTAAAGAAAATTGAGTCGGTTTACCTAAAGCACAAACCCGATGCAGTTTTGATTTTAGGAGATACCAACAGCGCAATCTCAGCCGTTCTGGCTAAACGCATGCACATCCCCGTTTATCACATGGAGGCCGGCAACCGATCCTTCGATGAGAACGTTCCGGAGGAAACCAACAGACGACTGGTTGACCACGTTTCAGATTTCAATCTTCCATACACTGAGCACGCACTAAGAAACTTGCTTGCCGAAGGTATCCACCCGCGAAGAATCATGATGTCTGGATCTCCAATGCGAGAAGTTCTAGAGCACTATCGATCCAAAATCGAGTCAAGCACTGTGTTGAAGGACTTGGATCTTGAGCCTCAGAAGTACTTCCTCGTGAGCGCACACAGACAGGAGAACGTCGATTCTCCTGAGCGCCTGAAAGATCTTTTGGACTCTCTAAAGGCGGTTCACGATGAGTGGAAATTGCCTCTGATGGTTTCTACACATCCCAGAACCCGCAAGCAGTTGGAAGCAATCCCTGGCTACAAAGACATTAAGGGCGTCACGTTCCACGAACCGTTCGGTTTCCTCGACTACAACAAGCTCCAAGTGAATGCCGCATGCGTAATCTCCGACAGCGGAACCATCAGCGAGGAATCTACAATCCTTAGATTCCCTGCTATAACAATCCGTGATTCGATCGAACGCCCTGAGACACTGGACTTTGGTGGCATCGTAATGACTGGATTGCGAGCCGATAACGTTCTTGCTGGGATCAAGGAGGCTTTGGGCTCTGCTGGGCAAGAAAAAGCAAGCGCGAAGTCACGCTATCCACAAGGCTATGAGGTAAGTGACTGTGCCAACCGAGTAGTGAAATTCATGCTTTCTACCATTTCCAGACACCACGACTGGGCTGGTATCAGAAGACTTGGCTAGCATGCAGCGAAAAACCGTTGTTTTGGTCTGCATGGTTGACAGTATCCATGTTGCTAGGTGGATCGCTCAGTTTGACCCTACAGAAGTGAAATTCATTCTCTTTCCCTCGGGTCCCAATCGAAGAGTGCACCCAAAGATCTTGGAGATGATTGAGAACAGTAAAAGCTTTGATAACCAGATCAGAATTGTTCCTTTTGGTGGAAGGCTTTCGCTCCCACTTTGGGCTCTAGACAGATTTTTTGGCGATCGCATTCGAGGTCTCCTTCTCAGGAGCATTCTGAAGAAAACACTTCCTGACTTTGTTCATGCACTTGAGCTCCAGCACGCTGGCTACGTCGCTATGCGAGCGCTTGCGGATAAGAGCATTACCGTCCCATTCATCGCGACTAATTACGGTAGCGACATCTACTGGTTCCAGCAGTTCCCTAAGCACAAAGCAAAAATTCAAGCGATTCTCGACAGGGCGGACCTGTATTCGGCTGAATGTCAAAGAGATTACCTCTTAGCCAGAAATTTTGGTTTTGACGGCGTCGAACTGCCCTTAGGTCCGAATGCCGGCGGAGTCGAGTTGACTGGAGACCGCTCTGACTTCCAGGCGCCATCGAAGAGAAAAACCATTGCAATCAAGGGGTACCACGGTTGGGTGGGACGTGCATTAGTTGCACTCGATGCCGTTGAGTCGTTGCAGCATGATCTGCGAGATTATGAAATCGTGGTGTATTCAGCAAATCTCAAGGTTGCGCGCAGAGCACTCCAAATCGGTAAAAAACTAGGTCTAAGAGTCTCTGTCCACAAGAAAAACTCTTTATCCCATCAAGAGGTTTTAAACATCTTCGAAAAAGCTCGAATCTACGTTGGATTGTCATTATCCGATGGAATAAGTACCTCATTACTAGAAGCGATGTCGATGGGAGCATTCCCAATTCAAACGAGCACTTCCTGCGCGGACGAATGGATAACCCTAGGGAAGAGTGGGGTTCTCATTCGGAACCTAAACGCAGACGAGGTCCTAAGCGCCATGGAGTTGGCTCTTAAAGATGATGCCTTGGTGGATGAAGCAGTTGACATTAACAAGGAGGCACTGAGGTCAAAAGCTAATCCGCAGGCCTTGAAACAAAGCGCTAAGGCCTTTTATGGAATTTGATTGGGTACTGTTTCAAGCTGTCAAAAAGATGGATTGGTCGACTTGTGCTGTTCAATAAACTCTCGAAGCGCTATCTCGAGGATTAAAATCTCCTTAGACAGGTCCTCCTGAGAGTTTCCAACAAAGAGTCCGTCTTGGTGAATCTTGTCGGCATTTGGAAGTGGTTCTAGATTCACATGATCAAGGTGCTGCATTACAGGGTTTCTGGTGAAGTTTCCGGCAACAATTGGCCTGCTTTCAATGCCATTCGAAGTAAGGTGTGAAACTAGCTCACTTCGCCTTCCTGACAAGTCCCCTTCTAGAATCAGAGAAAATCCGAACCATGAGCTGTCTCCTATTTCCTCCTGAATAAGAACGTCTTCAAAAACAATTCTGCTCTTGAAGAGCTCGGCATTCAAACGACGTTGGTTGTTGATTGCGGGAAGCTTTTTGAGCTGCTCAATACCTATCGCTCCTGATAACTCAAGGGGCCTTAGGTTGTAGCCAGGTAGAACAAATCTGAACAAGTCGTCAAACTTATCTCCTGTCTTATCGTGGACATGGTTAGTCTCGGGTAGCTCTCTCGTCCAGCCGTGGGCCCGCAAAGAAGTCATAAGTTGGGCTAGTTCTTCATCGTCTGTGACACATAACCCACCTTCCATAGTGGAGATGTGATGCGAGAAGAATGAGCTGAATGTACCAATTTGTCCGAACGTTCCAGAAAACTTTGTTCCTATCTTTGCACCCATGGACTCACAGTTGTCCTCCAAAAGAAAGATCCCAGCTTCGCTAGCCAAATTTGAAATGGCCTCTAGATCAGATGGATTACCCAACAAGTTAACGGCAAATATTCCAGCGGTGCGATTACTGATCGCAGCCTGGATCGCACTAGCGGTAGCGTTCAGGGAATTCAAATCAACGTCAACAAATCTAAGTTTGTAACCTAGCTGAGTAATCGGGTAGTAAGTAGTGCTCCAAGAAACGGCAGGGACAATTACCTCATCCCGCTGATCTTTCCCGTACTTTTTTGAGTACTTAATTGCTGCCATTGCCAATAGATTTGCCGAGCTACCTGAATTCGACATTACGGCAAACTTGGTTCCAAAATAATCTGCGAATTTGCTTTCAAACTCTCGTACTTCTTGCCCCATTGTGAAGTTTCCAGATTTGATTACTCTCTGCATGGCGTCGAGTTCGTCTTGATCCCAGCTGGAGGATGCTAGCTCATACACAATCTCACTTGATGTCATAGCTTTTTCCCTTCAATGCTTTCCAGCGTTAGCTGCATTCCATTCTGTGGATAAATCTTTGGATTCCACCCAAATCTAGTCCTAGCTATTGATGAATCCATCAGTTTCTGGAGCATTCCAGCTGGTTTTTCAGGTTGGAAAACCAACTCGGCTTGATGTCCCGCAGCAACAATTGCAAACTTGTGAAACTCCTCGACACTAAAGTCAACGCCTAGGCCAAGGTTCATGGCATCAGGCCACTCCTCGATTGATGGAAGTGCGCGGGCTAGCCATTCCGAAACTTCATCCACGTAAGTAAACTCGCGACGTGCTTTACCGTCTCCCCACACCTGAATTTCAGATTCAAGTTTGTTTTTGGCTGCTAAGGCTTTTTTCAGACAAGCTGCAACCAAGTGACTCGAGTTGGCGTCAAAGTTATCCCCTGGCCCGTAGAGATTGGACGGGATAATGGTTTTGTAGTTCGTGCCATATTGCTTGGAAATGTAAGTGGCGAGTTTGCTGCCGACGATTTTCGATAGCGCGTAGCCTTCGTTGGTTTCCTCAAGGGGTGCGGCCAACAAGTCGCTCTCAACGAGAGGTTGCCTATAGTCCTTTGGGTACATGCATGAACTGCCAACGTATACAAAGTTCTTGATTCCATGTTGCTGGGCAGCAGAGAGAATCGAGGAATCAATCTTTAGGTTGTCAAGGAGAAAATCCGCTGGTGCATCTATATTCGCCTGTATGCCACCAACCTTGGCGGCGCAGTGGATTACATAGTCCGGCGAAATCTCTTGCAGCGCGATGAGAGTCGCCGTGGGATTTCTGAGATCAACCAAATCTCTTGTCCATCCAAAAACTTCGTACTTGGGATGGGCCTCTAGGGCTCTAACAACCGAACCGCCTAACATTCCTCCGGCACCGGTGACTAGGACCTTGCTCCTGTGGTTGACCAGAGATTGCATTTATTGTCCCTTGCGGGCCGCTCGAGCGGGCCCACGCTAAAGTAAAGCATGAAAGATAAGGGAGAGTTTAGTTGAAAAAGGCAATCATCACTGGAGTAACTGGGCAGGATGGCTCGTATCTCGCAGAGTTCCTACTCGGTAAAGGGTACGAAGTGCATGGTCTCATTCGACGAGCGTCCACGTTCAATACCCAAAGAATTGACCACCTATTCCAGGACCCGCACGATTCAAGTGCGCGACTAAAGCTCCATTACGCGGACCTAACAGATGGCTCAAGGCTCACTTTGCTGTTGGATCAGATACAGCCAGATGAGGTTTATCACCTGGCTGCGCAGTCTCATGTAAGAGTTAGCTTTGATGAGCCTGAGTTCACAGGAGATACCACTGGGCTCGGGACGACAAGGCTACTTGAGGCAATTAGGCTGACTGCTCCAAATTGTCGCTTTTATCAAGCATCTAGTTCAGAAATGTTTGGGGCTTCCCCGCCCCCTCAAAATGAACGAACCGTGTTCTACCCTCGATCACCTTATGGAGCAGCAAAAGTCTACGCGTACTGGATGACGAGAAACTACCGCGAGGCTCACGGTCTTTTTGCGTCAAACGGCATCCTGTTTAATCATGAGTCGCCTCGGAGAGGCCCCACTTTCGTTACGAGAAAGATTTCTCGGGCCGCGGCCAGGATTTCCGCAGGACTTCAAGACAAGCTTTACCTAGGAAATCTCGATGCTGTTAGGGATTGGGGGTATGCGCCAGAATACGTTGAGGCGATGTGGCTAATGCTTCAGCACAAAGAACCCTTAGATTTGGTTATCGCTACAGGTCAATCCAACACTGTTAAGGACTTTGTTGAATTGGCGTTTGGCGAAGTGGGTCTCGAGTGGCAGGAGTATGTCGAGCTGGACCCCCGGTACCTCAGACCGACTGAGGTGGATTCATTGATTGGTGATTCATCTCACGCGCAAGCAACCCTCGGATGGAAACATAGGGTTCGCTTGGATGGGCTAGCTCGATTAATGGTCCAACATGATTTGATTTCTATTTCCAAAGATGAAAAGCACCTTGTTGATCAAGTGGACTGGCGTCACTAATCTCAGGTTCTTCGGCCCGAGTCGAGTTCCTTATCAATTGTGATTACGATTTGTTCCAAAACGTGACTGCTGGACCAACCTTCTTCGACACCTTCGGACCTTAGCCACTCCAACGTCATTCTCCGCCACGAAGCCAAGTCAACCTCAGAAGCGCTTTCCAGTGCTCTAATGACGGAATCAATGTCTGCACTAGCTTGCGACGCAACGAAACCAGGGATGCCAAAGAGCTCAAGCTTAGGGCCAACGTAAATCGGATAAGTTCCGGCGAACAATGAATCGAAAAGCTTTTCAGTCATAAACTCCATGCTGTTTTCGATCACCAGTGAATAATTGTAACTCGACAATGTCTGTAACTTACTAGCACTCAACCCCAGATAGTTTTGCGGTCTCTTGAACCAACCATTGAGGGATGTTGCACTAATCCCTGCTCCATGACGGATTGTAATGACGAGCTCCTTAAGTGCTGTCACAAACTTGCGCAAAGGATTGATGCTCCAACCTGGTCCCCAAGTGTCAATTTGACCTGATTGAGTGACTAGTTGTCTCCTGAGGGAATAAAGCTCGCCTGGGACAAAGCTGAGCTTATTTGCATTGATCAGTGCGACGCGATTGCTCCTGATCAAATCCCTAGCTTGTGGGCTTTCCAAGAGGGAAAGGTCCCAGGTTTGCGGCCAATTGACTTGAATGCTTTCGGAAGAGGGCGGCCGACCAACATCAACAATGAAGTCAATCTCACGCAACAGGGCAGGTTTGTGATTCTGGGGTCGAACCACTTTGGGCTCGTTTCGCACTAATACTCTTTTCACCCCCCTTGGAAGCGCCTGAATTTCAGTACTAGACCTGTCATCGAAATCAGCAAACAAAGCAGTAAAGTCGCTTTCATCTTCGCGAGCAATCCGAGATGCAGTAGACAGGTAGCCAGCGAGGGAAGTTGGGTTGTGTCCAGAAATGACGGTTTTAAAGTTTGCGCCGAATAGTCGAAATTTTCTCATTTCGTATTCTTTACCAGTTGAAATCCCATTTGTTCCCCGGACGTAGCTTTGAGTAAATAAAGACTATGACTTTGTACACACGACGTCGTAAGAGGTATGGAAGGGCACCAAGAATCGCAATGGCTAACCCCCTCATAGCAGCCGCTGAAGAGAGCCTATTGCGAGATTCATTCCCATTTTCATCCAGTACTCGAATGGCATTTCCTAGATTTGCAGTTAGGACTGACCTTGGCTCAATGCCGTTAGAAGGGTGGTCTTCTCTAATTAGATGATTCAACCCTTGCAGTAATTCTGCGGAGTACCTCTGACCCTTACCTAGAATCACCTTTGAGATCTCTTCGTTTGTGTTGGTCACAGAGTAGCCCCAAGTGTGGGCAAGCTGTTCCAAGGCAAGAGCACTAACTACGTCTGCCGCGTTGCTATCTGATATTCTCAGGCGAATGCCCTGTTGAAGTTTGGCCGTAAAGGCGGCCCTTCGTTCTGGCTCCAAGTCGGCAATAAAACCATTGAAGTCTGTAGAGCCAAAAATTCTTAGGAGTCCCATCACTGCACCGTGATTTCTAACTTCAATCCCCTGGACATGTGATTCACTATTTGGATTCTCCCGATACATCACAGTTTCTTCCTGAATGAACATATGTGCTCCGAGCATCAAATTCCTTAGGGTTAGTTCAGAATCAGAAAAAGAGGTTGATGTCCACGGGACTAAATCTTGTTCGACAACATTCTTTCGTAGCGACAGTGAGGGGTACGGCACCACTTGCATGCCAATATTCGCAAGAAATAGATCAACTCTGGTTGGGTTCTGAAGGAACCAGTTTGCTCTTGGAAGTGCCGGCATCCGCGACCCATTCGGGCCAAGTGATCCCAAATCGCTGCTAACGCTCAAGGTGTCAGAATTCAATTGTTGAATGGCTTCAAGGTGAACATTGATGTGGTGGCTGAGATATGAATCGTCCTGATGCATCGAGGTGACCCACTCCGTAGGAACCAAGTCAAGGTTTAGCTGAAATGATCCCAAACCGCCCAAGTTAACTGGGTTCCGCACTACCAACCATCTTCCCTGTTCCATGCCTAGGGAATTTATCTCGGCCTCGATTAGAGAACGATCGAAATCTTCCGAGAAGTTATCCACGATTAAGAGGTAAAAAGATTGGTTGGTTTGGTTTTGAACTTCCCGCAACCTGTCCCGGAGGTAGGGTTGGCCTTCATAGAGGCCTAAAAAGATTGTTGTTTGAAAACCTAAGTCTAAATCTAGGAATCCAAAGGTCACTCTTCTTTCACGCAGCCAAGCTATTGATGATTCTCTATCTATCAACTTGTTGCCATCCTTCTAATAGGTAGCCGTCTGTTTGCTTCGGGCCATTCTTTGCGAATAATGGCCTAGGGAAAACCGTACTAACTTGATGCGGGTGTCCAAGATATGCAGCCCACCAACTGAATGTGCTGTTTGATAGGACTTTTAGCCTTAGCTTACTTAACAAGATGAGTGACTCGAGGGGTCTTGACGAGGTTTGGTCGGGCACAAAGTAGGCATCCTGAAATCTTCTACCTAAGATTTCCTTTGCCTTTTCGGGTTCATCAGAAAAGACCCACAAATTTCTGCGGTCATTCTTGGGGCTCAGAAAATTTAAAGCGCGTTCAAAATAATCTGCGGTCAAATCCCCGTATAGATTCCGGAAGTTTTGGTAATCGCCTAGTCGAAGGTGAATCCCAAGTGGCTCTTCACTTTCAAGACGACCAACATGGTCAAGGTAGAAAGCGGAAGGTTTAGATAAAGAGTAAATCTGTTGCCTTAATTCAATGCTGATCAAGCTGAAAAAATCAGGGTGACTGCAGTAGGAATTTATTCGAGCTGGACGTCTGAGGTTAGAGAAATAATCCCTTAGGTCTCTGGACTCTGAGGAAACCGATCTGAGAATCCTGAGTGCAGGCGCTCCAAGCGCATCGCCGGTCATGCGCTCCAATTGAAGCAGCCGTGCAAAATTCTGGGTACGAGTGAAAGAAGTCTTTGGGCTTCGTGCGATTGTGCCCGCATGGCGGAAACTTGAAATTTCCTCAGGCCTGTGGAAAACTCCGTCTTTTTCGTGTGGACTGCTTGGAAGCAGGCACGTATCAATAATTAGTTCTGCTCTTGTTTTTCTCGAAAGTGCTAAGCCTGCTGCGTACTGGAAGAGTTGGTTCCCGAGCCCACCTCTCAGAAATACTCTCACGCTTCGTTGGCGAACCATGTCTATAGGTTACTCTTTTTCGAAAAACTGACTGCCTTCCTGAACAGCGTCAGCTTAGTTTGAGATAGTTACTCACCTGAAGGCGAGTGGCGTCGATGGGTGCAACCCCGCTAATTACATCTAACTCCCACTGCATGGTCGATTGTACGGCTTGAGCAGCGGAGAACTTCGTGGCGAAGGCCAGACCCGTCCGGGCCTTGTCAATGTTCAGAAGAAGCGTTGCGCTTTCTGGGAGGGCTGGTTGGGAAGATTTCGACGTCCAGGATGCTCCTGCGCCCCAGAAACCTGTAGCTAACTCGACAATTGCCTCTACGGTCAAGTGGTCCTTGTTCTCGGGGCCAAAATTCCATTCGCCACGAGACTTTTTGTTCGCCACTGAGTCAACCAGTGACAGATACCCAGAAAGACAATCCATTACGTGTTGCCACGGTCTAATCGACTTTGGATTTCGCACCTCTGCTTTTTGCCCTAAAGAGAATGCACGTATCAAGTCGGGTAGCAGCCTGTCTACACTTCTGTCTCCACCGCCAATTACATTCCCGGCCCTAGCTATCGCAAGTGGTAATTCGGGGTTTGATTCTGCCCAGGACTGCGAAAGAATATCTGCAGCTGCTTTAGATGCGCTGTAGGGGTCGAGTCCCCCGAGCGGATCCGACTCTGCGCAACCACCGGGTTTGTTGGAATCTTCGTAAACCTTGTCAGTTGTGACGATTAGCGCAGCTTTAAGATTGCTGAGGTTATTCAGAGAGCAAAGCAGATTCAGGGTACCGTTGAAATTTGTTTCATAAGTCTCTTTCGGTTTTCGATATCCTTCTCGGACTAAAGCCTGAGCTGCCAGATGAATCACTACGTCGGGATTAACTTGAGAAACGGCTTTCTGGAGTGCGGCTGCGTCTCGAACATCTGCTCTGCTATCCGACGCATAAATTTTGGAAAGTTCAGCAGTATCAAAAAGTGAACCTGGCTCTGGGTCAAGTGCGTACCCATGAAGTTCATGCCCCAGTTCCTTGAGCATAACTGAAAGCCATGCCCCCTTAAATCCAGTGTGTCCCGTGATCAAGTACTTCATTTTTATCTGGACTTACTCTCCATGAAATCTCTGATGGAGTGGCCAATGAACAACATCATCTCTTCTGACAGTCCTGGATAAACTCCAACCCAGAAAGTCCTCTTCATGATTATGTCGGTGTTTGTCAGGTCTCCAACAATGCGCCAGTCGACATTTCTGTAGGCAGGTTGTCTAACTAAGTTTCCAGCAAACAATAGTCTGGTTCCAATTTTTAACTTCTCCAGATGGCGCAGTAAGTCTTCGCGATCAACTGGATGGTTGGGGTCAAGGGTAATCGGAAAACCAAACCAGGAAGGATCAGAGTTTATAGTAGCTTCTGGAAGAAGTAACCCAGAAGTCCCTTTCAAGAAATTGAAAAGGATCTTAAAGTTTTCCTTGCGTGCTTCAACAAATCTGTCGATTTTCTTAATCTGTGATGCTCCTAGAGCTGCCTGCATGTCGGTGGCCTTTAGGTTGTATCCGATGTGACTGTAGATGTATTTATGGTCATACCCCATTGGAAGGTCGCCAAGCTGCCATTCGAACCTCTTGTGACAAGTGTTGTCATGACCGGTTTCGCAATAACAGTCCCTGCCCCAGTCCCTGAATGATTCGATTTGCTTTCTGATAAGGGGTGAGCGGGTAAAGACTGCACCACCCTCGCCGGTTGTGATGTGGTGGGCAGGATAGAAACTGAGGGTAGCTGTATCGCCAAAGCTACCCGTCTTCTTACTATCGTAAGTTGATCCCAGTGCATCGCAAGAGTCTTCCACGAGCCACAAGCCATGTTCATCGCAGAGTTCTCGAACAGTCTTTAGGTCGAAAGGGTTTCCCAGTGTGTGGGCCATCATTATTGCCTTGGTTTTTGGACCAATGGCCTCCCGAAGCATCTCTGGCTTAGCATCATAGGTTCCAAGATTTACATCAACCAAGACAGGGCGCAGGCCGTTCTGCATTATTGGGTTTACTGTCGTTGGAAAACCAGCCGCTACCGTTAGGACTTCATCCCCTGGCTTTAGAGCCCTCTTGCCTAGCTTTGGACTAGTTAAAGCGCTAAGGGCCACTAGATTGGCGCTTGATCCACTGTTAACAAAGACGGCGTTACGAACGCCAACGTACTTTTCGAGAGCCTTTTCAAAGTCTTTATGGAATCTGCCAGCCGTAAGCCACCCATCTAGAGATGCGTCTACTAATGCGGCTATGTCGCTCGGGTCAAGGACTTTACCCGATACGGGGACGGGGGTCTCACCGGGAACAAAAGTTGGGGTTGCCAGAGACTTTTGAGCAAATTCCTTCACTTGAGACAAAATGGCCTGCCTCGCAGAACCCGGGGTTTGATTCAAAGATGTCTCCTGGTCCCTGACTGGGGTGTAGATGGTTAGATATACATAGTATCGGTCAAGATTGCTTGACCCTCAGAGTGAAGACATAGGGGTGCCCATGAAAGCAGTGTTGCTGGCAGGTGGACTAGGTACCCGAATGCGGGAGGAAACTGAGTTTCGGCCAAAACCCATGGTTGAAGTCGGAGGCAGGCCGGTTCTATGGCACATCATGAAGGTTCTTGGCCAGCAAGGTATTACTGACTTTGTGATCTGTGCCGGTTACAAGAGCGAGTACATCAAGAATTACTTCTATAACTACGGCGCCTCAAACCTGGATTTCACAGTGCGGTTGGGTGACCAAAGCACAACTGTGTTTCACGGATCCCATGATGAGTTTGACTGGACTGTCACCGTGGCAGACACCGGTGAAGCAACGAGTACCGGGGGTCGAATAAAACTGATTGAGAAGTACGTTGCAGGAGAGTCCTTCCTCGCTACCTACGGGGATGGAATTGCTGACATCGACTTATCGGCTCTAACTGCTTTTCATAAAAGCCATGGGAAGACGGCCACGATGACAGTAACCCAGCCCACGAGTCGGTTTGGTGTAGTAGAAATTGAAGATTCAGGACTGGTAAAGCAGTTTCGGGAAAAACCCAAAGTCAATGACTGGATTAACATGGGCTACTTCGTTTTCGAGCCCGGGATATTCTCATATCTAGACCTTGAGTCGGTCTTAGAAGAAGAGCCACTCAGAAAACTGGCTAGTGAAGGTGAGGTTGGCGCCCACAAGCATTCCGGTTTTTGGCAACCTATGGATACCTACCGAGAATCTCTGCTGTTGAATAACATGTGGGATACAGGCCAGGCTCCCTGGAAGATTTGGAAATGATTTGAAAGTCTCCGACTACATCAGTCAAAGATTGTCGCACCTTGGAATTACTCAATGCTTCATGGTAACCGGTGGTGGTGCCATGCATCTAAACGATTCCATCTGCTCCAACCCCTTGATTCGAACCATCTTCAACCATCATGAACAAGCAAGTGCCATGGCCGCCGAGGGATATGCTCGTATCTCTGGGATTCCTGCAATTGTCTGCGTGACTACAGGTCCGGGAGGCTTGAATTCCCTCAACGGCGTCTTTGGAGCGTACACGGATTCAGTGCCAATGTTAGTGATCGCTGGGCAAGTAAAGACCGAAACCATGCTCGCAAGTTATCCTGCACTCGCTGGTTTGAGGCAGCTCGGTGATCAAGAGGTGCAATCTACCCCGATGGCCAAATTTATTTCCAAGCACGCGGTGTTGGTTGAATCGGTCGATTCTGTAGTCGAGGAACTGGACAAGGCGTACATTCAAGCAGTCTCTGGGAGACCAGGGCCTGTGTGGTTTGAAGTACCTATAGACATTCAAGGTGCAGAAATCTTGGCGGATCCCTGTGTTCCAATTGCTGCGCAGCAGAGTGAAACATCTAATTCGGGGCTGTCAAAATCGGTAAATGAAATCGCCAGTGCACTTATTTCATCAAAGAGGCCGGTGATCCTTGCGGGAACTGGTATAAGAATTTCAAATACTAGTGATTTGCTTTCGGAGTTAGCTCAAGTTACTTCAACCCCTGTGGTCACAGCTTGGACTCATGACATTTTTGCTAACGATTCTGAACTATTCGCAGGAAGGGCTGGAACGATCGGAACCCGGCCTGGAAATTTTGTAGTACAGAATTCTGACTTAGTGCTAATTCTTGGATCACGACTTAACATTCGTCAAGTTAGTTACAACTGGAAGTCGTTCGCTCCAAATGCGAAAAAAATTTGGGTTGATATTGATCAGCTCGAGCTCCAAAAACCATTTCCAGATGTAGACACTAAGGTGGTAGCGGATTTAGGAACATTTCTTCCGAATCTGCTAGCAGAATTGCGCACCATGGAACTGCCACAAACAACAAGTCGCCAACGTTGGATCGACTGGGTAAACCGAATTCGAGAAAATTACCAACCCAAAGTTGACGACTACTTTTCCCCTAGCGAAACAATAAACCCCTATCACCTTGTATTCAGCATTTTCGAAGAATTGGGGCCGGACCACATTGTGGCCTGCGGAAATGCGAGTGCGTGCATCATTCCATTTCAAGTAGGAAAGCTGAACATCGGTACTCGAATGTTTAGTAATTCCGGTAGCGCATCGATGGGTTATGACTTGCCCGCCGCAATTGGTGCGGCGGCGGCAAACCCGAATGGACGAGTCGTGGCTCTTGCGGGTGATGGCTCTATCATGATGAATTTGCAAGAATTAGCCACAATTGTTTATGAGAATCTTGATATCGCAATAATTGTTTTGGACAACGGGGGTTACCTATCCATCAAGCAAACGCAAGTTAACTTCTTCGAACGAGAAAGCGGTGCCTCACCAAAGAGTGGGCTTGGATTTCCCAACTTCGAGTTACTTGGGTCAGCTTTCGGAATTCCAAGTCATCGATTAGAACCTAAACCGGCATGGAGAGCTGGGTTGAAAAAGTTTTTGAAAGAGACGGGGCCACGCATGCTAATTGTTCCCCTAGACCCTGCCCAAGAATTTGAGCCCCGACTGAAGTCCAAAGTTGTTGATGGAACTATACAAACTCCAGAACTTGACGACATGTGGCCGCATTTACCGGAAAGCGATCTGGAAGAAGTGCGGAATTCTGCACTTCGGTTATGAAATTCTGCGGCAGAAACTATGCCAAGAAAGCGGAAACAGTAAACTGAATTCGCCTGTGACATACGAGACCTTAGGGGAAAATTGATTAGCCAAGAAGATCGCCGAATTTTTGAGAACCTCTTCGTGCTCGAGGCAGCTAACAATCATTGGGGTGATGTCGAGCGCGGTCTCAAGATAATCCGAGATTTTGGGACGGTGGTGAGATACAACAATGTACGTGCTGCCATAAAGCTCCAGTTCCGTGATGTGGACCGATTCATTCATAAAGACTTTGTTGGCAACGAAGACATTAGATATGTAAACAAGACCCAAAAAACAAAACTGGAGATTGACGAATTCAAGATACTCGTGGATGAAATTCGAAAAGTGGGTTGCATACCGATGGCGACGCCATTTGATGAGGCCTCAGTTGACCTGGTTGTCTCCTTTGACATGCCGATTATCAAGATTGCAAGTAGCGACATAAATGCCTGGCCTCTGGTCGAAAAGATTGCTAAAACTCGAAGGCCCGTGATTATTTCGACAGGCGGCGCTGATGAGAAATCTATCGATGACGTAGTCAAGTTCTTTGAGAATAGGAACATCCCATTGGCTATAAACCACTGTGTGTCCTTATACCCGTCGGAGGATTCTGAACTTGAATTAAACCAAATTGATTACCTGAAGAGTCGCTATCCAACCCATGTGATCGGTTTTTCAAGTCACGAGTATCACTCGTGGGACGCTTCAATGTATATGTCCTACGCAAAGGGCGCTCGAAGTTGGGAGCGCCATGTGGACATCGATTTCCAGGGTGTACCAGTTTCTAATTACTGCTCGACCCCTACCCAAATTGACACCTGGTTTAAGGCCTTCCACTCCGCTAAAGAAATGGCCGGTGGCGAAGGGACTTCTCGTAGGGTTATTCCAAAACGTGAAATCGAATACCTTGATGCTTTGGTACGTGGTGTCTATGCAAGAAAGGACCTGCCTTCCGGGTATCAGTTCGATCACGAAACATTTGACGAGGATTTTTACTTAGCTATCCCGTTGCTAAAGGGCCAATTGTCTGTTCGTGAAGTCCTGACTGGTCTAACGCTAGTAGAGCCGATAAAGAAAGATTCCCCGGTGACCATTTCGACGGTAGATGGCCCATATGGGAAAGGGACACCTCTCGGAGCAATGATCGAAAACCGAGGATTTTCTGCGTGACGAATTGCCTAACATCGAGTGGGCGACTTTCAGATGAGTGATTTTTGGTCCAGAAACAAGGACGCCAGATTTATCATCACTGGTGCGTCTGGCTGGTTCGGCAGAACCCTGGTAGATCAGCTAATTGGAGCTGAAGTCCCATTTCTGTGCATAGGATCACATAGAAGGGCAGAGGCTTTTTCTGGAAAACAAATTGAGATCTTCGCTTACGACGATGCCGAAGTTCTTGACTTCGCTCCTACCACAATAGTCGATTTTGCATTTTTGACCCGAGATAAGAGCGGTGTCATGTCACCTCAAGATTATGAAGAAACAAATAGAGAGTTAACTGATCAAGCATTGACGCTGGCTCGGATTGATTCAGTTAAGGCGCTGATCACTACTTCTAGTGGAGCCTCCGTACATGGGGTTGTTGATTCCTATAGTCAGTTGAAACGGGAAGCCGAGAAAAGATTCCTCGATGAGACCGTGAAGCTTGACAAATCTTGGGTAAACATAAGAGCATGGAGCGTATCCGGCCCCTTCATCCGAAATATCACTGGATATGCGTTCTCCAAGTTTGTCCATGATGCAGTTTTCTTAGGGAAAATCTCTATTGAGAGCCCCCGCATGGTCTTTCGTCGATATGTTGACGTGGGGGATTTAGTTAGTGTAGCTGTGCGGTTAGCCCTAAGCGGTACTTCCACAGGGACGATCGATTCCGGTGGTGAATTGGTGGAGCTTGAGCAACTCGCACATCGAATTTTTGAAGTTATCCAGGTCGAACCTAGGATAGAGGTAAGTAGGAATATGCGCCTACGCGTGGACGACTATTTCACTCGTTCTGCCCAGTGGGAGGTTGTCTGCCGGAATTTAGGGTACGAGCCCTTGGATTTAGATAGCCAAATCAAAGGCCTCGCTAAATCGTTTATGAACACTGACTCTTGAGGTTATAAGGCCCTGGGTACACAACTCGACCATTTTCATGCATGCACGGCTAGCGCTCCAGGAAATCGGCAAATTCGGCGTAAATTTAGCTCTAAAGCGTAGTGGGGGTTTACGACCCGCAAAGAATGCTTTCGGCGAGAATCTAGCTCGTGTTTTGACGATCGAATTATGTAGTTTAGATTGGTTCAATGACTTCTGTTCTTGAATTACCTCCGAAGATGTATGTATTCGGATCTGGGTCTTTTGCATCCAGACTGATTAGGAGCTTGACCGCGGCCGGTATACACGTTGTGGGAATAATCGATTGGCCGGAACGAGCTGGGATTGTTCTTGACGGCTACCGAGTCTCCAGCTTGGAAGAAGGCCTGGACTTGGAATTGCCAGTTGTCATTGGAATCCATAATCCTGATGCTGACGTGCGAAATGTAAAGTCACGACTAACTGGGATAGGAGTGGAGGTAGTCATAAGCCCTCCTCAAATTGTTGAATTGCTTTACCGTAAAAACGAAACCTTTAGTAACTATTGGCTGAGTCCACAGCTTGAAGCGCCTATACATATTGCTGAAATAGACTTCGTGAATTCAATTCTTTCAGACGAGAAAAGCAATAATGTTTTTGATTCGTCGATAAGGTACAGGAATACGGGGCAAATAGAGGATCTGCCTGCTCCCGATAGTTTAGTCTCCCAGTATTTCCCAAGAGACATTCCAGACTTTTTTGAGAATCTCCGCGACCTTGGGGCATTCGTGGATGTGGGTGCCTATACGGGCGATACATTGAAGTCGCTAGCATTGACTGAGTATCGCCCTGAAACATACATAGGTCTAGAGCCGGATTTACACAACTTCCAAAAACTTCTATTGGAAGCTCGCAGATTCACTGGAAAATCGTTGTGCTTTCCTCTAGCAGCATCCGAAAATGTAGGGTGGGCAAGTTTCACTTCAAGTGGGGCCTCTTCCGCGGTTGTTGATGGTGACGGTATCCCTGTGCAAACTGTTAACTTGGATTTCTTAGCAAACATCAACGTGTCTTATATAAAAATGGACATTGAGGGTTCGGAGCTCTCCGCCCTTCGAGGTGCTGAGGTAATTATTCGAAGAGATAAACCAATTCTCGCGATATCCATTTACCATAAACCCGGCGATCTGGTAGAAATTCCAAGCTACTTGTTTTCGTTGGGAGTTTATAGACGGTTCTATATGAGGTGCTACGGAGATCAACTATTTGACACGGTGCTGTACTGCCTTCCAGGCTGATCATTAGGCCTAGGAGCCTTTGGCTGTCAAAATTTCCACTCGCAGGGATGATTCTCGAGATCTAGCCACAGTATTGAGAGTTTGTCTTCTTTTGCTGATTGCCTCAAAAGTGGCCCAGTTAAAGTTCATCGCTGCCTAAACATGCACTTGGGATGGCCGTTGCAATCAAGAAGTTTCGATAGGGGATTAACCAAACCCAACGAGTCAAGTCAGTCTTGACCAGTACCGCCCCCCCCCCTTTTTTTTCTTTTTCTCATTGATTGCTGCCGACTGCGCTCTTCACCATATTGGTTTCAATGTCTTAGAAGCCACTTCTTTACTTTGTAGGCAAATAGGTGGATTAACTGTGCAGTCTTGAGTACCTTTATTCTTTTTTTGTGTACTAACGAAAAGTGAGAAAGATGCAAGTATGAAAAGTCTGAGGAAATGGATTGTTCGCTCCAATGCCCGAAGGCTTTTAGCACAATTCCCAGCACGGGCAAATCGCCCCATCTGTATTCCAAAGATAATGGGTGATTGGAGATTAGGTTGATAATTCTTTGCGCCTCAGGTTTAAGCCAAAAGTTTACACGAGTTACATAGACATTCGTGTAGGGAAAGACATGATCATAAAACTTATCGAGCTCTATTTCTGAAAGGAAAACGGGAAGCGAGTCATTGGTTGGAGCATGCGACTCTTCGGAGCCTACTCCGGCAGCAAAAACAGAAATAGGATCAAGTCTCGGTGCTCTGATAAGGAAAACATCTTCATCTACCCTCATGCAAACGATGTAATCTTTCAGGTAGGGCCACACGCCAGCGTACTGGAAACGGCACATAAGGCTGTAGCCGAGGCGCTCACCAGAGCTAAGTGTCTTTGGTGCTCCGGAAAAAAAAGTTTTCGAAGCGTCTTTGAATGTCAACAGGCCAAAACACAGAAAATTTAGAATTTTCTGATCTGATGGAGTCACATTTCCTTCGTGGAGGAGGAGAATATCAGTTTTCCCCAATTGCCCCGTTCGAATGAGATAGATGACAACACCAAAGTTTCTGGCAATAAGCATAAGGTAACTTACTTTTGAAAAGCCTTTGTAGCCTCTGGTAAGGCAAAAAACGACATTCTCTTTGACCGATCTCTTCACAATTTCAATGCTACCTATTCGTTCAGTGTTCTCATCAGTGAGCTTGCAGGGTATCTTCGGTTTCGTATGTTGCTTCCAGGTGGCCCCGAGAATTAGATTGAGCCCTGAAAGCTTTGAGGTGTTAGAAAAATTCAAGGGCCGCGTTTCCACAGAGCCTGAATAACGCGAACAGGGGTTTTGCCGTCAGGAGAAATAATATCCCTAGTCCTACACGATACAAGATTTGCCCCCACAAAATCTTCGGCTGATAATCGTTCAAAAAAAGATTCTTCAAAGAACGTTAGATGCTCACTTACCCTTAGTAGCTGGGCGGGATTTTTTCTGCCCGCAGATGGGTTAGCGTAGCGCTTCCAAGTTGCAGGCCAGAAAGATGCTAGGAGGCCAAACACCAGGTGCGCCTTTGAGCGCCTTTGAGTTGTAATAGAAGGTATGCCACTTGGGACTTCAACATATAAGGAATCGTAGATTTCCAAAAGACTCGTGAGAAACGACTTTGGCATGCTTACATGTTCAAGAACATGCCCCAAGACGGCAAGACAAGAATTGTTTACTGGTTGAGTTTTTGAATAAGCTGATCTATCTGAAATCTCAACGACATTAAATGATCTAGCTCCTAGCAGCTCGGCAATCGAGCCAGTGTCACCGCCAATGTCAACAACGTCGGACACAGATAAATCCAGCTTGTCATGCAGAAAGCTCGTAATGGCTTCAGCTCTGAGTTTTAACCAGTCGGGTCTCACGTGACCAGCGTTGTATTCTTTGTCATACCAAGTTTCCCATTTTTGCCTAATAGAGGTATACCGCTCGCCTCTGTAATTCTTGTAAAGCCTTTCAAGGCCCCCTTCGGAGTAACGAAGACTAAACCATCCCAAGTTACACTTGGAACAAATTAGGTAACGACAAACTCATCGTTTAGTCACTCCAAGTTCCCTTATCCAAGGGGAGATAATGGCGTAACACGTGTTTTCGCG
>JBIJAI010000038.1:0-6415 GCA_044345815.1 Rhodoluna sp.
ATGTCATGTTTTCCCTATCTTGAACCACTAATGCTTAAGAATATGTATGGTTTGAGAAAAAGTGCGCTTGGAGGGACTCGAACCCCCAACCTTCTGATCCGTAGTCAGATGCTCTATCCGTTGAGCTACAAACGCTGGGAAACCTGAATCTTCAGGCAACTTCATTACTTTACCTCAACTAGCCCTCCCAGGAAAACCCCTCAAACTAGAATAGGAAGTGTGATTAGCTCCCCTTCGGTATTAGACGCCCTTGAGAACGAATCCATTGAGATTTTTAGGGAAACAGCTGCTGCATTCCGCAAGCCTGTGATGTTGTACTCAATCGGCAAAGACTCTTCTGTTTTGCTTCACCTTGCTCGGAAAGCTTTCGCCCCCGGACCTATTCCATTCCCGCTCATGCACATTGACACCACCTGGAAATTCAAAGAGATGATCTCTTTTCGAGACGAAACCGCCAAGGAGGTTGGATTTGAGTTGCTTGTTCAAACCAATCAGCAAGGCATTACTGACGGCATAACACCGTTTTCGACCGGGGTATCCGAATACACAAGAATCATGAAAACTGTTGCCCTTCGAGCTGGTCTTGATAAGCACGGGTTCGATGCTGCAATTGGCGGCTCTCGACGGGATGAAGAGAGAAGTCGTGCAAAGGAACGTATCTTCTCAGTTCGTGAACCAGGCCACCGATGGGATCCTCGAAGCCAAAGGCCAGAACTCTGGAGAACCTATAACCCGAAGCTTGCACCCGATCAGGCGATGAGGGTATTTCCCATTTCTGATTGGACAGAGCTGGACGTTTGGAACTACATACTTCAAGAGAACATAAAGGTAAGTCCTCTTTACTTCGCTAAGGAGCGACCAATTGTGTGGAGTGGCAATCAGATGATCATGGTCGACGATGATCGCTACCCTCTCAAAGACGGGGAAGTTCCTGAGATGCGCAAGATCAGGTTCAGAACTCTCGGGTGCTACCCGTTAACAGCCGGAGTAGAGTCTGATGCAACAACGATGGAGGAAGTTGTTGAAGAAGTAACTGAACTAAAGCTCTCAGAGAGAGCCACAAGACTCATTGACGGCGAAAAAGAAGACTCCATGGAGAAGAAAAAGACTGAAGGGTACTTCTAATGGAAAAACCCATAATCAGGCTTGTGACTTGCGGGTCGGTTGACGACGGCAAGTCAACATTGATTGGTCGACTCCTGGTTGAAACAGACAGCGTTCCAGTTGACACAGTTGATGCGGCTAAATCGGTCAGGCGATCAGGCTCAACAATAAAAGCCGGTGAAATTGATTTCAGCCTTTTGACTGACGGTTTAGAAGCAGAACGTGAACAAGGCATCACAATCGATGTTGCATACCGTTCAATGAATCTCTTGAACGGCCGGAGGCTCATCATTGCCGATGCTCCAGGCCACGAGCAGTACACCAGAAACATGGCCGTTGCCGCTTCAAGGGCTGACATCGCTCTTGTTCTTGTCGATGCCACAAGAGGCATCCGAACACAGACACTTCGCCACTTAACAATCTGCTCACTTATGGGGGTCACAAAGATTGCGGTTGTTGTAAACAAGCTTGATGGAGTTGATTACAGCGAGCAATCATTCAATGAAATTCAAGACGGTCTCAAAGAAACTATTGAGCGTTTAGGGATTAAGAACATCGACTTCGTTCCAGTTAGCGCTCTTGCCGGTGACAATGTTGTTTACCCAGCAAGGAACATGCCTTGGTACTCAGGACTTACATTGTTGGACTACATCCAAGAGTGGGAACTTCAAGATTCAGGTGAAAACCTCCCAAGACTTGGTGTTCAAATGATTTCTCGTGCAGAAAATTTCCGAGGTGTCGCAGGAACTGTTGTTGGCGGATCCTTTGCGGTTGGTGATGAGGTAGCCGTACTGCCTTCTAAAAAAACCGCCAAAATTGCTCAGATCTCGACCTTTGCGGGTGACCTACAATCTGCTGAGGACGGACAAGCTGTCACTTTGGTTCTAGAACCAGACGTAGACGCAACGCGGGGTGATGTCATTGAGTTAGCCTCTAAGGCCTCATCGCCAGCCGATCGATTTGCTGCAACAGTTGTTTGGCTGGCTGAATCTGACTTAATCCACTCAAAGAGCTATTTTCTAATCTCTGGCTCAACTCAAGTTCCAGCTATCGTCACCAGTATTCGCCACGTTCTTAACATCAACAACGGTGAGCGCGATGCGGCAAGGGTTTTGAGTATGAACGAGATTGGTGCGGTGGAACTTGCCACAGATGCGCCAATTGCACTAGTTCCTTACAAGCAAAACCGCTTCAAAGGAAACTTCATTCTTGTCGACCGATCCACAATGAACACCGTAGGTGCTGGTATGGTCACCCATGCTCTGAGGCGCAGTGACAACGTTTCGGAACACCTCTATGAGATTGACCGTGAAGCAAGAGCCATACAAAAAAACCAGAAAGCACGAGTTATCTGGCTAACTGGACTGTCGGGTTCCGGAAAGTCAACTGTTGCAAATGCTTTGGAGAAAAAACTTTTCTCACTAGGAATGCACTCCTACGTTCTCGATGGCGACAACATGAGGCTGGGGCTAAACAAGGACCTTGGCTTTACCCGGGAGGATCGTGCTGAGAACGTGCGTCGGGTTTCCGAGGTTGCACACAGCCTGTATGACGCTGGCCTTATTTCAATCGTTGCCTTGATTAGCCCTTACGCTGCGGACCGAGAGCAAGCTAAGGCGCTATTCCCAGAAGGTGGCTTCGCCGAAGTTTGGGTGAAAACATCACCGGAATTGTGCGCGGAGCGTGACCCCAAGGGGCTATATAAAAAAGCAGCTGCAGGCGAGCTTCCAAACTTGACAGGGATTGGGCAACAGTACGAAGCGCCTGAATCAGCCGAGCTTGTACTTGATGGGGAACGCCCCGTGGATGAAAGCGTTCAGCTGTTGATTGAAAAGTTTTTTAGCTAGTCTTTTTCGACTCTCATAAGGTCAACAACTCTTTCGACAGATGGGTTCCTAGAAATCAGCTCTTTGAACGTTCCGGAATCTTTAACTAGACCATCTTCAACCAAGATAACTTTGTCCGCATGTTGAATTGTGTTCAAGCGATGAGCAATTAGGACCACGGTGACTTTCCCTCTCATGGAATCCAGGGCTTTCTGAATCTCAGCTTCTGACTCGGCGTCCAGTGCGGAAGTTGCTTCGTCCATAATCAAGAGCCCTGGCTTTGTATAAAGTGCCCTAGCAAGACCCAGCCTTTGCATCTGACCACCTGATAGTCCATCTTGGAGCTTGCCAAGCGGTGTATCTAATCCATCCGGGAGTTCGGAAATCAGCTCAGCAAGGTTTGCAAGTTGCAGCGCCTCTAGCGCCTGTTCTCGATTTACCTCGTCTTCGTCCTCGGCCAAAGCAACGTTGTCAAGAATTGTTCCGGAAACCAATCCGGGGCGTTGCGGAACGTAGCTCACTCGCCCCAGTGCCGCAAAACCATCTTCACCACTTGCTGTATCGGATCGAACAATGGTTCCGCTGGTTGGTGTCAACACCGAACACAGCAGATCCGCAATTGTTGATTTGCCCGCTCCGGAAGGCCCCATCAAAGCAACCTGGTCTCCTGGTCCAACCTCAAAGGAGGCGTTTGTTAGCGCTGGGTGATCTGCATCAGGATATGAGAATGAGACATCCCTCAACACAATTCCGATAGGGGAATTCAAGATGAAGCGTTCTTCGAGCCTTGGGGTCTCTGATTTTGAAGTGTTTCTCTGCAGTCCCGCGACTTGACGCCCAGTGGCAAGCGCAAGAATCTGATGCGCTGTTCGAGCTGAAGGAAGTACTGAGTTAATCGTCAGAAGCGCACTTTGCAACGGCAGAAGAGCCGCTGTCAACCTAAAGCCGCCCGATAGAAACACGCCAATAGCTGCAGCAGATCTAACGATGTCACCGGCGAGGGCCTGGGCTAGTACAAACAAGGCCACTCCCACTAAGAGGGCAGCTTCAATAATGTATCTAGGCATGCCGCTCAGGTAGTGCTGGTTTGCCGCGCTGTTAGCGGCGTCCGCTCTTGCCTTGTAGATTCGATCGACGTACCTCCCTCTTTTGCCAAGTACAAGCAGCTCTCTAAACACCGATAGCAAATCACTTATGGCGGTGTTAGCCACAACAGTGCCCTGAGCGGCAATTTGACCCGCTTTTTTCATCAATGAGCCCACGAAGTACTGCATTACAAATGCAATGAAACCGAAATAAAGCACAGCAGCCAATGTGGCCCAAGGGTCTACGAAAAGAAACCCTATGCAAATCAGAAAAAACAAAACTGCCTCAGAAAAAAGCGTGTTGACTGCGTTGAGAAGTACGTTGAAAGCATTGGGGGATCCGGCTTGAATTGCGTACATCATCTCTTCACGAGAGCGCTTGCGAGCATCGCCTAAGTCGCCCCCGAACCCGATTTCAGCGATAGTCTTTGCGGATCTAGCCTCAACGGTGGCAACAAAGAATGCTGCCTGCTTTGTGAGGAGTACGGAAAACAATGCCTTCGCTAAGAAAAGAACTAGCACTGCTGCAGATACCCAAGGTAACGTTTGTGCAGTGACGGCAGGTATCTGGAGACCTGCAAACTCTAGTACTCGATTTGGATCGCTGCCTGAGGTTAGAAAGATGGCGGTTGAAGTGACTACAAAACCAATCGCGAGGATTCCAGCAAGATCCAGCAACGAAAGCAGGGCGCGAAGTCCAGTCAGGAAGTACCACTTGCTGCGCTCTTTGGGCGTCATGAACGCCAAGCTTGCCTTGATTGCTTTGAGCATTACCCAAGTCTAAAGCTCTGGGAGTTTTTGGCGGAGACGAGAGGATTTGAACCTCCGAGGGGCTTTTAAAACCCCTACCTCATTAGCAGTGAGGCGCACTCGACCGGGCTATGCGACGTCTCCGAGAACTCTTGAAGTTTAGCCGAAAAGAGCTACTCGCAGGAAAATAGACGTTTTCTTGCTAGTCCGAGCAGAGCTCAGTTGCGGCGTTTGTGCCTCTGGCCCATTCAGGAAGAACTTCTTCGCCGGTAGAGGTATCGGTGGACGGCTCTGTTTCAGGTGTGTCAATTTCCTTCACGCTCGCTCCGAATCCAGTGTTTGCCTTCTTGATGACCACAGGCTCATCGTTTGCAATCCGATCGAAAATTAACTTAGCTTGGTCGTAGATTGGCTCAACTCTTCCAGCTTCGCTCCCGGAAAGACCTCCTCGTGACGGAACTTGAAGGAAAGTCATTTTGTCCAAGTCAACGTTTCTAAGTGCTCCAGCAAGGGCAACCATAGTTCCAAGGTCGGTCATGCTGTCGGAAAGTTTCATGTTTCTTGCAGCTGCGTTGGCCAAGCTATACATGTATATCGGATTAGTAAGGACGCCTTCATTCTTTACTTTTCTTAGAAGTGAGGTTAGGAAAACCTGCTGGTTAGAGATTCGAGCTAGGTCGGAGCCGTCTCCAACACCGTGTCTTGTCCTGAGGAAAGCAAGTGCTTCCTTACCTTGAAGTGTGTGAAGGCCAGCTTCAAGCTGGAGCTTTGAATACTTGTCATCGATGGGGCTAGCAACACAAACTTCAACACCGCCGATAGCGTTTGACATTTCTATAACCCCGCGGAAGTCAATCATCGCCAGGTATGGAATCTTTACTCCAGTTAGGTTCTGAATCGTTAGGAGCGTGCAGACGGGCCCACCATAAGCAATGGAGGAATTAATCTGCTGCCTACTCATCGCTGAGAAAGAGCCCCCCTCCGGATCAGGGCATGCAGGAATTGGAACTAGAAGATCTCTAGGGAAGGAAAGGGCTACCGCATTCTTACGGTCGGCGGAGATGTGCAGAAGCATTATGACGTCCGCAAGTTCGGACGTGTCATTGCCGTAACCCTTACCCTGGCCCTTTCGCGTGTCTGATCCAACTAGAAGTATGTTTACTGGTCCATTTAAGTCTTCAACGCTTGGTTGAGCGAAGGCGTTGCCTTCGGCATCAACAAGTTGAATGTTGTTTTCTTTCAAGGTGTTTGAAAGTTGGAAAACCGAGATGCCTGTGACGGCAAGCAAAGCGCCCATTCCAACAGCTAGTCCTTTGAATCCCCAACGGACATACTTGCGCCATGGGGCTGGGGACTTTTGGTTACCGTGTCTAGGGATTTCTTTGCGGGGGCCCATAGGTGGCCGGACGACTCTTCGTGTTGCAAAATTTGGTAGTTGATCAGACAAGTTCTGCTTTTCTCCCTTAGAGGAACCTGGTCCCAAGTCTATTCAGGGGCAGGAAATTGATTCTGCAAGCTCAGCAAATTGACAGATAGAAAGTGGCGGAGGCCGTGGGATTCGAACCCACGAAACATTTCTGTTCACTGGTTTTCAAGACCAGCTCCATCGGCCGCTCGGACAGACCTCCGTATAGGAGTTTATAGGAAAGC
>JBIJAI010000055.1:0-4287 GCA_044345815.1 Rhodoluna sp.
ACTTTATTGACTCAATCAAAGGCGCAACAATCAAACTGGCCCTGCAGGGTATGGAACCACTGAATGTAAAGATTCCAGCTGGTGTTCAAGACGGACAGAAAATCAAACTTCGTGGCAAAGGAAGACATTCTCCGAACGGCGGACCATCTGGAGATCTAATCGTTACCGTGCGCGTGAAGCCGCATCCAGTTTTCACTCGTGACGGTGCAAACCTGCGCGTCATAGTTCCTGTGACATTTACTGAAGCAGCACTTGGTGCAAACATTTTGGTTCCAACTTTGGGCGGTGACCCAGTGAAACTAAAAATCAATCCGGGTTGTCCAAACGGTCGAGTGCTTCGCATTCAAGGTCGTGGAGTTGACGCCGGCAATGCCAGAGGAGACCTACTAGCGACAGTGGAGATTGCAGTTCCATCTCACTTGTCCGAGAAAGCCAAGAAGGCACTTCAAGATTTCCAGGCAGTCATGCCTGATGAGGACCCGAGAACTGACCTGCTCTCACGAGCGGGACTTCTATAAAGGAAAGGGGTAGCTGATGGATGAGTTCGATGAGAACACACCACTGTTTGTGATTTCGGTCGCAGCAGAGCTTGCCCTGATGCACCCACAAACTCTTCGTCAGTACGACCGCTTAGGGCTTGTTTCTCCGCGTAGAACACTTGGACAATCTCGTCGCTACACAATGCGAAACGTTGCTCAACTTAGACAGATCGCAGCTTTGTCGGCCGAGGGAGTATCTCTCGAAGGAATCAAAAGAATTCTTGAACTAGAAAACAACAACGCTGAGCTAAAGCAGCGGGTTCGCGATTTGGAGCAAGCACTAGCTAATGAACTAATGAATCGACCAGGTGCTCGAGTATTTGCCGCAGGGGACCAGGGTGTTGAATCACTAGCTGCTGGTAAGAGACCAACCAGGTCTACCCAAGTGGTTTTGTGGCGGGCTCGCTAAATTTCAACAACAACTGGCACGTGATCGCTCGGGCCTTCGCCTTTACGTTCATCGCGCTCAATGCTGGCTGACTTTACTTTTTCAGCAAAAGCATCAGAGCCTAAAACAAAATCAATTCGCATTCCTTCGTTTCTTGGGAAACGAAGTTGCTGGTAGTCCCAGTAGGTGTAGCCATCCGGAACAAGTGGTCTAACAACATCTTTCAATCCGATTTGCTCGAAGGCTTCGAAGGCTTGACGCTCTTGTGGTGTGACGTGAGTGGAGCCTGCGAAGAAGTTAATGTCCCAAACGTCAGTATCTAGAGGTGCGATGTTGAAATCGCCCATGAGTGCAAGGGGCAGGTCAGGATCGTTTTCTAAAGTTTCTGCCGTAATCGATGCCAGTCGATCTAACCATTCGAGTTTGTATGTGTAGTGCGGATCATCCAGTGTTCTACCGTTTGGAACATACAAACTCCAAAGTCTGATTCCATCAAAGGTTGCGCCAATAGCTCTTGCTTCTTGAGCGTCTTTGAACTCGGGCATTCCGGAAAAACCTATTTCGATATCCTCAGCCGGAATCTTGCTGGCAAAAGCAACACCATTCCACTGGTTTATACCGTGCATGGTGATCTGGTAGCCAGCTTCCTCAAAAGGCTTATAGGGGAACTGATCTGGCTTGCATTTGATCTCCTGCATGGCTAAAACGTCTGTTCCACTGGATTCTAGGAAGCTAATTACCCGATTAACACGGGTTCTTACCGAATTTACGTTCCAGCTGGCTATCTTCACTCCTTAAACTTAAGGCATGACCGTTTCCTCCGATTCCAAAGCGCGCCTTGTTGAGCTAATCAAGGAGCTAGCTGTCATTCACGGGCCGGTCACTCTTTCAAGCGGCATTGAAGCCAACTACTACGTGGATCTTCGACGAGCAACCCTGCACCACGAAGCGGCACCGCTGATTGGAAAAATCATGCTTGAACTTATGGATAACGCCGGAATCAAGGACTTCGCTTCCGTTGGCGGATTGACCATGGGAGCAGACCCAGTTGCAACCGCAATCCTGCACCAGGCCGCAGCTGTGGGCAGAGCAATAGATGCGTTCGTTGTTCGCAAAGCCCCGAAAGATCACGGCATGGGTAGGCAAGTCGAAGGACCTGATGTTTCAGGCAAAAAGGTAATTGTTCTGGAAGACACTTCAACCACCGGCGGTTCCCCCTTGACGGCTGCCAGAGCTTTAGAAAAAGCCGGGGCAACGGTAGTTGCAGTTGCAACAGTAGTTGACCGTGCAACCGGTGCCAGAGAAGCAATTGAAGATGCCGGCTATAGGTATCTGTTTGCAGTTTCTCTTGAAGATCTTGGGCTCTAATTGAAAACCCAAAGGCGCTTGGCGCCGTACATTTTTGTTGAGCTTTCTAACATCACCGGAGTGATAGCTGGCTCAATGGTGTTTATTGCCCTTCCCTGGCTAGCACTTGAAATCACAGGCTCAGCTGCAAGTGCTGGTGCGCTGGTTGCACTTACTTCAATTCCAGGAATTTTCTTTGGACCAATTCTTGGAACCTTGATTGATCGGATTGGAAGACGCATTAGCGGAACAATCGCCGAAGCCCTCGCGGCACTAACTATTCTTCTAATTCCCGTCGTGCATAACTCAATCGAGATTACTTTCGCACTTCTTGTCTTACTGGCTCTGGGAAGAGCAATCGTTAGCCCGGCTTGTAGCACCGCAAGAAAGTCAATCATCCCTGATGTTGCAGGCCCTGCCGGAATATCGCTGGAGCGAGCTAACTCAATTCACGAAGCGGTGTTCGCAACTGGATTTGCAATCGGGCCTGCGGTGGGTGCGCTGTTCATAGGTCTAATCGGACCCTTCGACGTTTTCTACGTTGTTGCCATCTTCTCTGCCCTTTCCGCCATTGCGCTTTTCCTAGTAAAAACTCAGGAGGCCAGAGGAGACGGAGTTTCTGAAACTGGAAGTTTGTTCAAGGACACCGTCCTCGGAGCCAAGACCATTTTGAAAACCCCTGCAGTTTTGTTGGGTATGGGTTTTGTGATGACGCTTGCAATGGTCTACCTACCAACAGAAATGGTTGTTCTCCCCGCACACTTCAACGCTCTCGACTATGCAGAAGGCCTAGGACTTCTTATTTCCACCATGGCCGGAGCTTCGGTTGTTGGCGCACTGCTTTTTGAAAAACTACAGATGATGTTCAAGTACTCAACCATCTTGAAGTTCGGCTTTATCGGGCTAGGTTCCTCGGTGCTATTTATGTCACTACTCCCACCGTTTTGGATTCTGCTTATTCTTGGCGCAGTTCTGGGCTTCAGCTGGGGACCACTGATGCCAATGCTGAACACCGTCATCCAACGAGTGATACCTGAGAACATGCGCGGTCGAGTATTCGGTATCGAGATGACTATTTGGGGTGCAGGACCAACCCTTACTGCAGTCGCAGTAGGCGTCGCCGTGGATGGCGTTGGGGTACAGCCGGTTTACTTCTTCCTAGCTGCCATTGTGTTGGCCCTATCGGTATTTGTTTCTTTCAATAAGTCCAATAAGCAGCTTGATGCTGCGAGGGATCTGGCTCCGGTTTCCTAATGAAACCTGAAGATAACCCAACCCCCGAGCTAACCACCTGGGGAGTTGGACCTTGGCAAGGCGAACTTCCAACCGGACCAGAGGCAGCTAAGTACGATCAAGAGCTCCTCAAGTATGGCGACACCAGAAACGTTGTTGACAAGTATCGCTACTGGTCAATGGAGGCAATCGTTGCTGATCTTGATAGCAAGCGTCATAACTTTCACGTCGCCATTGAGAACTGGCAGCACGATCTAAACATCGGATCAATTGTTCGAACCGCTAACGCATTTCTTGCAAAGCAAGTACACATCATCGGCAACAAGCGCTGGAACAGGCGAGGTGCGATGGTGACCGATCGCTACCAGCACATCAAGCATCACCCAACAGTTGAAGAATTCGTTGAGTGGTCAAAAACCGCCAACGACGGCAAAGCCCTACCGATTATCGCCATCGACAACGTGCCAGGTTGCAAACAGCTCGAAAGCTATAAGTTGCCTGAAACCTGCGTTCTGCTCTTTGGGCAAGAAGGACCAGGGCTTTCCGATGCTGCGATTGCAGCATCAAAAGATGTTGTTGAGATCACTCAATTTGGCTCCACCAGGTCAATTAACGCCTCGGCGGCAGCTGCGATAACCATGCACCAGTGGGTCATGCAGAACGTCGTTCGTGGTTAGCTTGCGCGCAGCAGGCGCAAAAGCCCTAGCTGGTAGAGTTTATCTGTGCCTGCAATAGTCCTAGTTGGCGCCCAGTGGGGCGATGAAGGCAAGGGCAAAGCCA